>SKGG01000041.1 GCA_007117565.1 Candidatus Izemoplasma sp.
AAAAAAAATCTTCTATCGCTAGAAGATTTTTTTATGGTCGCCCTCTTGGAGGGAAGAAATCAGGACGCCCTCTTGGAGGCTCAACGCGTGGGGGGACCCGATCAACTAAGTCTCTCATGGGCATTTCAAGGGCTTCTTGAAGCTCTAAGTCAGGGGTGTTCTCTGCGACTCTTTGCGCTGAGTGATAACGCATGACGCTAATGCCTCTAGCACGAGCTTCATCCATGTCTTCCATAGTCAAGGCATTCATCGGACTACGGGCAATGGTGGCTGGGTGTTGATCAAAGACGGGGTGTGCGCGGAATAACGTTTCTAATCGTTGTGAGAGTTCATCGTTTAGGGCATCGCGTGAGCCAAAAACATCAAACAACACGACACTATCTTCATGAATAAAGCCACGTTCGTTCACATCATTGAGCCATTGAGTTAAGAAGTCATCGTAACTAAGGTTAACGTAGCTTGTCAGAGGAAGTTGATTGGCATCGCTATTTAAAGCAATCACCTCGACCACCATTTCTTGATCATCAAGCAAGACTTGGATGGAAGGATTAACTTCTAAAAAAAGGATAGTGACATGATCGTCAGAAGAACGTAAAAACCCGATTATAAAAGCCAAAACAAGCATCGTCATCACAGGTGCGAATGTCCAACGGGTAACCCAACGTCGACGGTGCTTTTGATACGAAGGCAACAGATGTTCCATCGATGGAATGTCCGCTTCAGCCATCTGTTTAAAGCGGCGTTCAAAGCGTTTACTCATGCGACTCACCTTCCTTTTCTTTGAGTTTTTTTAAAGCTTGTTGGTAGCGCCAAGTCACCGTGCCTAAAGGCATGTTCAAGGCTTTTGCAATGTCTTTGTGTTTTTCATCTAATAACACTTTTCGAATTACAATCTCACGATCAACCTCATCTAAACTGTCGAGTAGAAATTTCACATAGAGTCGATTTTCGATGGTTGATTCGACGCGTAAATGAGGATTATAATCGACCTCATCAAGCGTGTCTGTGGCTTGTTGTTTCCTTAGATAATCAAGACCTGTGTTGCGTGCGATTTGATTCACCCAGGCTTCAAAGTACGTGCCTGTTTGATAGGCGTGGATTTTTTCAATCACTTTTAAATAAGTTTCTTGCATCACATCATCCACGTCGCTAGGATTTTTTAAGAGACTTAAGAGCGTGTAATAAACACGTTTTTTTGTGGCCTCATACAGCGTTTCAAAGGCGCTGTCGTGACCTTTTTTAAATTGTTTAACCGCATGCTCAATCTGTCTTTTTGTCATCTTTTTCACCTTATAAACGTTTGAAGTTGTGATTTTATTGGCGATAATTGCATTTTATCATATTAACGCATGAATGGCGTCTAAATCCGCTAAGATGATGTGTTATGTTGATGCGGTCAATAAAGTTTTATCGGACATAAGTAAAATGGGTTTTGAAGTGTATCAATAAAACAAAAAAGTGAGGTGCTTTATGAAACTTTCTTATGTTTTTCTAGTTGTTTGGTTGCTTAGTCATACCCAGTTATGTCCCCACCGTAATCTGCTGGATCCGGATAATTTTGTTTTCGATGCGCAAGTCAACATGTTGCAATCGATTGAGCCTATTCCCGTGGAAGGGGGCGCCACGTATGTCTTAAGTGTGCCACATACTTGGGATATTGAGGATTTGCATGTGCTTGTAAAAAGTGTTCAAGGGCATATTTATGTCAATGAAAACCTTTATGATCTAGGTGTTTGTAAACATGAGTTTCACAATGTTCAGTGCAAGATCACAATGAGTCCGAATACGGTTGAGCTTGAGATGGTCTTTTCCAACGGCAATTTACTCCAGTACCTATCGTTTTATGGCTTTAAAGATTTTCAATTTGAAAAAGGGTCGGAAGGAACCGATTATACCCCTTATATGCCTCAAAGAGAAATCACGTTTTTTGGTGAACAAGAAATAGAAGTCAGTTACCGCTTAGCCACACCCATTGAGACGTTAGTGGCGGATCACATTACGGTTGAAGACAATGTGGATGGGGACATTACAGACCGACTCATCATTGCACAGGATCCTTACACAGGTAACGAGCGCGTCACCGGGGATTATGTTGTGATACTTGAGGTATCCGATACATCAGGTAACCGATCGAGTATGGACTTTGTGATCAAGGTGGTGGATCAAACGAAACCCGTGATTCAAGGACCTAATGAAATCAATGTTCAGTTTAATGATCAGTTATCGATTGAAACCATCGTTTCAAATCACTTTACATTTCATGACGATTATGACGGTGACATCAGTGATTTTGAAATCACAAGCACCGATTACACCATCAATCAAATGGGGACCTTTGAAGCGACATTTCAAGTGTCTGACACATCATTAAATGTCTCTGAAAAAACATTTTTGATTCATGTCATTCAAACGCAAAACCCTAGATTAGAAGGCCCACCATACGTCCAACTTTACCTTTCAGAAAACCCCACCATTGATTGTGTCTTAGCCTTATTTAGTGGCTTCGAACGCGGTTCAAATGCGCCTTTAGCTGTTCAGTTTGAGCATAGTAACAAAACCATTAATTTTTCTCGCGATGGCAGTTATGTCTTGACCCTTTTAACGCAAGATGGACAATCGAATGTTGAGCGGATGACCGTGCATTTAAGACTGCTTGATGACATTCCACCCGTGTTTAAATTTGATGATAAAATTGTGACACCTTTGGGTACAACTTTAGCAGAAATTGATTTATTTTACTTACTCATTGACCATTACAAGGCCTACGATTTTATCGTTGAAGGCATGGTTGTATTAGAAGACGAATACACTTTAAACTCGCACGCGGTTGGGACCTACCCTTTTAAAGTCAGTTTAACCAATCAACAAGGCGATGAGCTCATCCATCAAGGACGTATTCAAGTGACAGAAGTTTTAGAACCAGAAACGTCGTGGCCCACCCGTGCGATACTCTGGTTCAGCGCCTCCTTTACACTCATGTTAGGCGCATGGATTAAGTTTAAAAAATAAGGCCCTTTTTTAAGGGTTTTTTTATTGACTAAATAACACTTTGTCATATATAATTAGTTTTAACCTAACTAACTATAAGGAGGCGCCATGGATGTAGAACTCATGAGACAGTCTTTTAATCGCTTTTTAAAGCGATATTATGACGCCTGTAAGTCGCTTTATCAAGAAATGGACTTACCTGAACTTACCAATAAACAGTTTGCCTATTTAAAAGCCCTTGACACTCATCCACCTTTAACGATGAGCGATTTAGCTGAGCAGTTTAATTTAGCAAAACCCACCGTCAGCGAATTGATCAAGAAATTTTTAGATGCAAAGTTGATTGATCGGAAGCGCTCAAAAGAAGATCAGCGCGTGTATTATTTATACCTCACAGATTTAGGTCAAACCATGGCCAAGACCAATCAACTCGAAAGTGCGCGCATGTCACAAATACTAAAAAACGAGTTGAATGAAGAAGAACAAATTATTCTCAAAAGTTTATTTGACAAGATAGGAAAACGATACTTATGATTTTTGGCAAAACCATTAACAAATACTACGCGAAATATTTTTATCTATTTTTAATCGGTGTGATTGCACTGATTTTTGTTGATCTATTTCAACTAGAAATTCCCCGTTTAACGCAGCGCCTCATTGATGGTCTCGACTCAGGGGTCTTTGTCCAAGAAGACATCGTTGAATTAGTGAGATCGCTTGCGGGCATCGCCATCATTATTGTTTTGGGACGCTTTTTCTGGCGTATTGGCATCATTGGCGCTTCTAGACGTATTGATTATGATTTACGCAATGAAATGTTTGCTCATGCAGAGAAGTTATCGCATCGCTTTTACAGTGAGCGCAAAGTGGGTGGGCTCATGGCTCACTTTATTAATGACTTGGAAGCGGTAAGACGCGCCATTGGTCCGGGATTAATCATGTTTGTTGATGCAGTATTCTTGGGTATTTTAGTGCTTATAAGAATGTATAGTCTCTCGCCATCGATGACGTTGATTGTGGTTATTCCACTCTCTGCGATTGCACTTGCAGGCAGTATTTTAGGGAATAAAATGCGTCGCAGCTTTAAAGACGCCCAAAAAGCGTTTGAAGATTTAAGTGATTTTACACAAGAAAGCTTCTCAGGCATTAGCGTCATTAAAGCTTTTGTTAAAGAACGTTTAGAAATTAAAGAGTTTTTAAAAGCCAACAAAAACGCGAAAGAGAAAAACATCCGATTTGTAAAAATCTCTGCAGTCTTACAAATCTTTGTGCAAACGGTTGTCTCACTCGTTTTTGTGTTAATCATTATTCTTGGGGCGAACGTGATTGAGTCGACAAGATTCACAGACGACCCTTTTACGATTGGCCAATTGGTTGAGTTTAGTTCTTATTTTGGCATGCTTATTTGGCCAATGATGGCTGTGACGATGATCATCAACGTGCGTTCTCAAGGTAAAGCGTCTTTAGAGCGTATTGAAAACATCTTAAATGAACCGATTGACATCGTCGATGAAAACGTCATTACGGATCATGTAATTGGTGGAAAAATCACGTTTAACCATTTGGATTTCAAATATCCTGACGGCGAAGATAACGTCTTATCCGATATTTCATTCACCATTGAAAAAGGGGAAACCGTGGGGATTCTTGGTCGAACGGGAAGTGGTAAAACGAGCATCGTTGATTTGTTATTAAGAATTTATAACGTCAACGAAGGTGAGCTGTTAATAGATGACATAGACATCATGCGATTGCCCTTTAAACAAGTACGTGATGCTGTTGGGTACGTGCCTCAAGATGGATTCTTATTTAGTGATACCATTCGTAATAATATTTCCTTTGGGGTCGAGCAAGCTCATGCCCAAATGGACACCATTGAAAACGTGGCGAAACTTTCCGATGTGCATCACAACATCGCTGAATTTAAACGCGGGTATGACACGATTGTGGGCGAGCGCGGTGTCACCTTATCAGGGGGCCAAAAACAGCGCGTGTCCATTGCCCGTGCGTTGGCAAAAGACCCGGCGATATTAATTCTGGATGATTCTGTCAGTGCGGTCGATACCGATACCGAAGAAAAAATCTTAAGAAACTTAAAAACCACCCGTCAAGGTAAAACCACCATTATGATTGCGCACCGTATTTCTACCGTTAAAAACGCCGATAAGATCGTCTTAATTGATGAGGGACGTGTGGTGGATGTTGGCACTCATGATGAACTGATTGTCCGTAGTGAACTTTATGCGGATATGGTACGTAAACAAGACTTACAAGCAGAAGTGGAGGGAGAATAATGTACGATATTGATACAGAAGATCGGCTGCATAGTTACTCCGATCGTGCGATTTTAAAACGTTTATTGTCGTACGCTAAACCCTATTGGAAATGGTTTGCGCTGACGCTACTGTTCATGTTTGTCTCTGTCGCCTTTGCACTATTAGAGCCTTTCATCTTAGGACGCTCCATCGATGTCTTAAGAGCGCCAACCATTGATCGTACGTTGTTGTTACAACTGGTCATTATTTTTGTTGTATCCATCATCTTTAACGCGGCATTTAACTACTTACAAACGATTATTTTACAGCGTACAGGTCAGACCATTATCTATAACATTCGTGAAGAAATCTTTACCCATATTGAAACGCAAGACATCGCCTATTTTAATGGCGTGCCTACAGGCAAACTTGTGACGCGCGTTACCAACGACACAAACACACTCAATGAAATGTACACGAGCGTGGTTGTGACCGTTTTTCGTAATCTATTTATGATTATTGGAATCTTTGGCGCAATGTTTATACTGAACGCTTCTCTAGCATTGATGGTTTTAACCGTCATTCCATTCATCGTCGTATTCAGTTTTGTTTTTCGGACCTTTTCACGAAAAGCCTACCGTGTGGTTCGTACGAACATGTCACGCCTCAATGGCTTTTTAGCGGAACATTTATCTGGCATGAAAATTGTGCAGATTTTTAATCAAGAGGATGAACGTATGGCGCGCTTTGACAAACAAAACACAGAACTTAAGCGGTCTCAATTACGGGAATTACTCGTCTTTGCGATTTACCGCCCCACCATGTACATGCTCTATATCATTGCGATCATCATCATTTTCTATTTTGGTGGTCGTCAAGTCATTTTAGGCACGCTGACCGTAGGGATTTTGTTTGCCTTTCAGAATTATTTAGCGCGCTTCTTTGAACCGATTCAACAATTGGCAGAACAGTTTAACATCTTGCAGTCTGCATTCGCGTCTGCGGAACGCATCTTTGCCATTTTAGATACCCATCCGACCATCTTAAATGAACCTGACGCCATTGAACTCAATCAAGTTCGCGGCGAAGTAGAGTTTAGAAATGTTTGGTTCCAATACAAACCGGATGAATGGGTCTTAAAAGATGTATCCTTTAAAGTTAAGGCGGGCGATTCAGTCGCCTTCGTTGGCGCCACAGGCGCAGGGAAGACCACGATCTTAGCGTTGCTTACGAGAAACTATGACATTCAAAAAGGGCAAATCTTATTGGATGGCATCGACATCAAAACCATCAAAATTTCGTCGCTCCGTCAGCACATTGGCCAAATGTTACAAGACGTCTTTATGTTTAGTGGTACCATTCGTTCAAACATCACCTTACGCGATGACCGTTTCACGGAAGAAGAACTTGAGCAAGCCGTTAATTACGTTAATGCGGATCGTTTTATTAATCGATTAGCCAATGGTTATGATGAAAAAGTACGCGAACGTGGCAACAACTTTTCCGCGGGTCAACGTCAATTGATCTCATTTGCTAGAACGCTGATCCATCAGCCGCGCATCATGATTTTGGATGAAGCGACCGCCAACATTGACACGGAGACTGAACTCATCATTCAAGACTCATTGAAAAAAATGATGAGTGTTGGGACGATGTTTATTGTGGCTCATCGTTTGTCAACCATTCAACACGTGGACACCATCATTGTGATGCAAAAAGGTGAAATTATCGAAAAAGGCAATCATCAAACATTGTTAAAGAGAAAAGGACATTATTATCACCTTTATGAGTTACAATATAAAGAAGATAACGATGACGCCAAAGAGAGCACGCAAACCTTAGTGCCAGCATAAGGAGGGCTTATGAGCTTTTTTGAACAGAAAATCAAAAATAAACCCAATCGATTTGAAGGATGGTATGTACGTTTCGTTGAGGAAGATCTTAAAACCAATGAAGCCTTTATCTTAGCATTCTCAACCCATCAAGATGACCCTCATGCATTTACTCAATATTTTAACGGCATCGCCAAAACCAACAATTATACCAAGCACCCTTTAGAGACATTCGCATTTAAAGATGAGACGGTGCATCTTGAAAAGCATCGTCTAAGCGAGCAAACCTTTCTCTTTTCAACAGAGAACCACACGCTTAATTTAACCTTTTCAAACGTTCAAAAACCGCATAGAAGTGCAATGAGTTTTCTACGTTTCTTGCCACTTGAGTGTTATCAAGAAGTGATTGTGATGGAAGCTAAAGCGACAGGTGAGCGCACTGTAGAGGGTAAAACAACGCCTGTTCGTGGCACGATTTACATTGAAAAAACGTATGGCCGCAAGTTCCCTAAACAGTGGTTTTGGCTTCAAACACACCATTTTGATGTCCCAGAAGTGAGACTTTCTTTAGCCGGTGGGTCCGTGCCAACACTCAAATATCACCCCTTTGGCTTTTTCTGTTTAGTCGAACAAGGGGCACAGACCTATCGTTTTGCAACCTACAATCGAAGTAAGTTCAACGCGGTCGATTTAGGAGATAAAGTGGTGTTTACCATTCGTAAGGGGGCTTACAACTTGCGCTTAGAAGTGAGTGATCACGACCCTACGGCCTTGGTGGGTCCTAACGATTATGGGGCCATGAACTTGACCGTGTATGAAAGTCTGCAAAGTCATGTTAAACTAACACTAACGGAAAACGATCAAACACTCATCCAAGCCACCTCAACAACCGCTGGCTTTGAGTGGATGGGTCAAAACTAAGGAGGAAACACATGAAAAATCACATACTGAACAACGGTGTGGCCATTCCTGCGATTGGCTTAGGGACGTTTAGAGCCAAAGATACCGAAGCCTACGAAGCTGTGTTACACGCTTTAAAGGTAGGGTATCGTCATATTGACACGGCTGCGATCTATCAAAACGAAGAAGATGTGGGAAAAGCTATAAAAGACAGTGGTGTCCCACGCGAAGACATTTTTGTCACCAGCAAACTTTGGCCCACAGAGCTAGGGTTTTTAAGTGCTAAAAAGGCCTTTTTCAAAACCCTTGAACGTCTCGGTCTAGACTATTTAGACCTATATCTCATTCATTGGCCTGGGGCCTATGAAAAAAATGCGGATGCCTATCAAGCGATGGAAGATCTTTACGATGAAGGCTACATTCGTGCGATTGGCGTCAGTAACTTTAGTTTTCATCATCTAGAACACTTATTTGAAACCGCGCGGATTATGCCACAAGTGAATCAAGTGGAGACACACCTGCGTTTACAAAATCACAAACTTCATGATTTTTGTATGAAACATGGCATCTATTTAGAAGCGTATGCGCCCTTGATGAGCCACTTTGTTCATGAACTACTCGCCGAAGAATTGTTACAAGACGTGTCTAAAAAACATCAAAAAACCGCAGGACAAGTCGCGTTAAAATATTTATACGATCGCGACATTATCATCATTCCGAAATCTTCCAACCCTAAACGGATTGAAGAAAATTTAGCGATTGAGGACTTTACCTTAGACGAAGACGATGTTGCTAAACTTACAAAACTTCAAAAAGCACGGAAGTACTTCCCCGATCCAGATAACTTTAATGTTTAAGATAGAAGTAAATCGTCATTCCACGATTAAGCGTTATTTCAGCCAAATGTGACAAATTATGATAAACTATACACATTAAAAAAAAGGATGTGACGTATGGGAATTCTTAGTAAACTTTTTGGTAAAAAGAAGGCAAAAGAAACGGATAACCAACCATTGCCCTCCAATA
>SKGG01000065.1 GCA_007117565.1 Candidatus Izemoplasma sp.
GTCCCTTGCGCTTGACCAATATACTCAAGTTCAGGCCACGTCCGTTCACTCGGTTTTAAGAGTGGAGGGATTGGATCTTCTTTAGACACATACGGTGCCTTAATTTCTTGAAGCGTCTTTTTCGGGGTATCTTCTAACGTTTCATCAAGCACCAAACGGGGTTGTTCATGGGCGGGGTTTTTGGCCATGTAGGGGTCTTTTAAAATCAAGTTAGCTTTTTTAAGGGTACTTTCAATGGAGCCCTGAATGGTGGATAAAAGGGCTTGTTCTTCGGTAAACTTAAGTTCTAACTTTTGCGGATGAATGTTCACATCTAACAACAAAGGATCGCATGTGATGGCTAAAAACACAATGGGGTATCGTTTAGGTGGCAAGACATCTTGATAGCCTTTTTTAATGGCGTTCAACAGTTTATCGTTGGTCACAATACGACCATTCACGAGCAAATGCATGTGTTGTCTGATGGAGCGTGAATGCGCGGGTTTAATCAAGACCCCTTGGATGTGATAGTACTGATTAGACGTTTCATATGGCAGGGCATCTTTGACGATGGCTGCGCCATACATCGCATAAAGTATTTTCATTTGATCGCCGTCGCCGGTCGTTTGAAAGACCCGCTTATCATCATGTGTTAAAGTAAATGACACACGCGGATGTGCGAGGGCAAGTTTATGTAAATAATTCAAAATCGAGGCAAATTCAACGTTCGCTGTTTTTAGGTACTTTAAACGGGCAGGGGTATGATAGAATAAGTCTTGGACACGCACCGTTGTGCCTTGACGTGCTTCACCAGGACGCACGTTCGTTGGCTGACCCTCACGGTAGTCAACCAAAAATCCGGCGTTTTGAGACGTCGAAGATTCGATCGATAATTTGGCGACTTGAGCGATGGACGCGAGCGCTTCTCCGCGAAAGCCCAAGGAAAGAATATGATACAGATCATGCACCGTTTTAAGTTTACTGGTGGCATGGCGTTTCGTGGCTAAATGGAGATCGGCTTCATCCATACCGAGGCCATCATCTTTAACTTGAATCAGCGAAAGGCCCCCTTCTTTGAGGGTAATCTCGATCGTTTTCGCCTTAGCATCTAAGGCATTTTCAAGCAATTCTTTGACGACACTGGCAGGATTTTCAACCACCTCGCCTGCGGCGATTAAGGTGGCGAGTGATTCATCCATAATCCGAATGTTTCCCATAATACCTCCAAGAAAAGGATGTGACGTATGGCTAATATCATGTTTGCGGTTAATGCTTTAGGACCTTTACTGGTGCTTGCATTGATTGGGTATACGTTGAAACGTCGTGGTTTTTTTCATGATGGCTTTACGACGTTTTTAAATAAGTACATTTTTTATGTGGCTTTACCAGTCTTAATCTTCAAGACCTTGGCCACCATTGAAGGCAGTGACACCATCGCCTGGGGGGTGGTTGGGTTTTCGGTCGTGGTCTTAATCAGCATTACCCTTCTTGGGTTCGTTTTAGCGCCATTACTCGGCCTATCAAACCAGGAAAAACCCGTGATTGTGCAAAGCTTCTTTCGTGGAAACTTTACGCTTATCGGCATCCCACTAGCCTTAAGACTGGGTGGGGAAGAAGCACTCTCGCTCATCATCATTTTAAATGCGGCTTTGATTCCGATCACCAACATGGTGTCCATTTATACGTTTCGCTTTTATCAAAAAGATCAAGATGATCATGTTTCTTTTTTCAGTTTAATGCAAGAGACTATGCGCAACCCCATCATGTTGGCGATGGCGCTCGGTGGGATGGCCTTTTTAGCCCAAACATGGTGGACATCGTTCATCACTGCTGATCATCTTGTCATGGAAACCCTCGACTTAATCAGCGCGACCGCCACACCGATGGCGCTCATCGCCATCGGGGGAAGTTTTGAGTTCACACGGTTTAAAGCCTTTTTAAGACCACTTATGATCGGCGTCACCGCACGATTAGTGGTCTTACCCATCAGTGTGTTTACGCTTGCCATCCTGCTTCAGCCTTGGATTAATTTTACGGGCTCATGGGCGCCCATGATTGCCATTTTCGCCTCCCCTGTGGCCGTCAGTAGTGTCGCAGTGACGCAGGGCTTGGGTGGGGATGAACGCTTAGCTAGTCAACTTGTGATTTGGACCACCGCGTTGGCGATTGTCAGTTTATTCATTTACATTTCACTCTTTAGAGCGCTTGGATATTTATAAAAAAGTTAGCAAAGCTAACTTTTTTCTTTGCTTTTTTTGCGCCACTCATAAAGCGTATTAAGCGCTTCTAACGGACTCATAGTATCTAAATCCACCTGCTCAAGCAACCCTTCAAGCCAATGGTTTTCTTCTTCTTCTTTGACATCCGCTTCTGTAATCCAAGATGCTGCATCAAAGAGTGTTGGTTGTGAGGGCGCTTTATGAGACGCTTCAAACGTTTGAAGCAGTTGATTGGCACGCGTAATAAGACGTTTGGGGAGCCCGGCTAAGGCGGCAACGTGAATGCCATAGGAACGATCCGACGGCCCTAGTTTCACTTGATGATGAAAGTGAATGGTGCCATCGTTTTCGGTCGCACTCACATGCACATTACGTAGCGCACTGAGTTTATGTTCGAGCGCAACCAACTCGTGATAATGGGTTGAAAACAAGGTTTTCGCCCCTAATCGGTCATGGATGTATTCAAGCATCGCCCAAGCCAACGCTAACCCATCGTACGTGGACGTTCCACGACCAATTTCATCGAATAAGATTAAAGAATTAGGGGTGGCTTGCGAAAGCGCAAAATCGGCTTCCAGCATCTCCACCATAAAGGTCGATTGACCACTGCTTAAATCGTCACTCGCACCTATGCGTGTAAAGACTTGGTCAAACAACGGCAAATAGGCCGACTCTGCAGGCACAAAAGAACCGATTTGAGCCAAAATTACAATTAAAGCGAGCTGTCTCATATACGTGGATTTACCACTCATATTAGGACCCGTAATCAAAAGTATGTTGGTGGTATCATCCATCGTAATGTCGTTTGCAATAAAGGTGGTCTCAGGCTGCATCGCAGCAACAACCGGGTGAATGGACGCTTTAATGTCTATGGTCCGGCCCTCATGCAAGGTGGGTTTTTGCCAGCGATAGGTTTCACTGACCGTCGAGAGGGCGACGATAAAATCAAGTTGAGCGAGCGCCGCGGCATTTTGTTGTAACGCCAATGTGGCTTCACGCGCTTGTTCTAAGAGTACTGTAAACAAAGCTTGTTCATGTTTAATGGACGCTTCTTCCGCGGCTAAGATGCTTTTTTCTTTTTCTTTGAGCGCAGGAGTAATGTAGCGTTCTGCGTTGGCGAGTGTTTGTTTACGGTGATAGCCGTAATCATCTTTGATGAGATTCATTTGTCCTTTGGGGACTTCTAAGTAGTAGCCAAACACGCGGTTATACCCGACTTTGAGTTTTTTAATGCCGGTCCGTTCACGTTCTTGTTGTTCTAAAGCGTTTAACCAATCCACCGCACCCAGCGCTTCATCTTTAAGTGTATCTAAGGTAGCGTCATACCCTTGTTTAAAGATACCGCCATCTTTGATGGTCAGCGGTGGGTCATCGACGATTGCCTTGGTGAGCGTGTCACTTAAGTTTTTTAGAGGATCAAGGTCGGTTTGAAGCGTTTGAAATAAAGGTGTTTTAAGGTCATTTAAAGCTTCTTTAATGGGAGGCAGTGCTTCGAGTGAACGCCTCAACTGTAAGAGGTCTCTAGGTGAAGCGTGCCCATACGATAGGCGACCCACGAGACGTTCAAGGTCATAGACCCCTTTAAGCGCTTCTATTAGTACGTCTTTTGTCATGAACTCTGTGTTCATCTCTTCGATGGCTTGATAGCGTTCATTGAGACGATCTCGATCTAAGAGTGGCCTTAAAAGTTGTTGTTTTAAATAGCGAAACCCTAACGCTGTTTGGGTTTTTTTAAGCAACCAAGCCAAAGACCCGTGTTCTTGGTTTTGACGCATCGTTTTTAAGAGTTCTAAATGACGAATGGTGTTCGCATCAAGCCGCATCGTATGCGACGTCTTAATGAGTTCGAATGGTTTAAGGTGCAAAAGCGTCCGTTTTTGTGTGGCTTTGATGTAATCGACCAAACGGCGCGCATTCTTTTGTTCGAAAGGTGATTTTAACGCTTGAAACAAGGGCGTAAAAAAGGCCTCAAGCTCACTCACTTCATGACGTGAATGGGTGATGTGATGTTGCGCCCATAAATGGGTTAACGTTTTATGAGAAAAAGCAGGTGAGGTCACCACTTCCTTAATTTGTAAGGTGCTCATTTCACTCAGTAATAGGCTTTCATCTTTGATGACTTTAAGCGCTTGGGTTTGACCGGTAGAGAGGTTTAAGGTCGCAAGCGCAAAGAAATGTTCACTCTCAGACAGCGACGCAATAAAGACATCGGTGGCACCTTCATCGTCAATGTTTGTACCAGGCGTAATTAAACGTACGACTTGACGGTCGACGAGTTTTTTACTGCTGTTGGCTTCTTCGACTTGTTCGCCAATGGCCACTTTATAGCCTTGATCGATGAGACGTTTAATGTAGCCTTCGGCACTGTGGTGTGGTACGCCACACATCGGTATACGTTCTTTCGCTCCGCCATCACGCGCGGTTAGTTGAATGTCTAAGACTTTACTCGCAAGGAGCGCGTCTGAGAAAAACATTTCATAGAAATCACCCAAACGAAAGAAAAGAATCGCATCTTCATGCGCTTCTTTTAAGGTTAAGTATTGTTGTATCATGGGTGTATAAAGCGTTTTATCCACGTGGCATCACGTCTCATTTTCTTAAAATAGGGGAAACGGTACCGGGTACACATCCAAATAATCGACCGCCACATAGCCAAGCACTAATAGAAGCACGAATACACTCACAAAGACTAAGCGACGGCGACGACGTTTACGGCGACGATACCCACGGTAAATTTCCGCAAAACGTGTGTCGACATCGAGCGTGGGTTCAACACTATCTGCAAGTGATCGTTCTTGAAGTACCCCGACCGAAGGAATACGGTACGCTTGTTCAGACCACTTCTCGATGATGTACTCAATCATGTCATACTTTTTAAGCTCGATATGAGCATTGACTTTATGTTGGTTTGCATACCCTTCGATTTTCAACACAGGCTGTTGTGCAAGGTCGGCTTTTTCTTCGTCACTTAAGGATAAGCGTCTTGCGATAATATCAACGAGTTCATCTTTATGAATCCGCCGAGGCATGGTAACTTCGTGTAAAAGCGCCAAATCCTTTAACATTTTAAGAGTGGTAGCTTTACCTAAAACAAAGATGGCATCTTCTACAGGTAAGCCTTCAAAGGTTTCTTCAGTATCCGCAAATAAAGGGCGATGACTGGCTAAAAAAAGACCGAGATCATCTTCTTGATAGGCTTTCCAAGACTCAAGGTCAAGGTTAGGGCCTTCGAGTGCCTCAAGACGTTGTTGGGCACGGTTTAAAAACGTTTGAAGGAAGGCTTCTTCTTCAAACCAATAAGGATTTTCTATCGCCAGCAGTTCTAATTGATAACAGGTGTAATCGCCAAACCATTGTAAGCGATACTTCTTCTCATCCGAAATGCCTTCTTCTTTTTTCTGATGAAGAATCGCTTCTTCTAACCCCGAAATCAAGGCAAAGCGATAGTCTTCCATCGGGAAAAATTGATGGGTTTCTTTGAGCCATCCTTTAAGCTGTTTATAATCCATGCCTTTGGGTGGAGCCATAGCGTCACCTTCTTTTGAAAACCTTTGTTTTATTATACATGAAGGGCTAGGCGAATGCAATCACAGACACTTTGAACAACAAAAAGAAAAGACGCGGCTAAGGCGTCTTAACCGCGTCGTTGATCGCTGTTTCTAAAGTTTCTTCAATGGTCGCATGCATCCATTGCACCATCGTGTTGATACTTTCTTGATGTGTCAGGTAGTTTTCAATAAAAGGATTATCATTCAGTCGCTCTAAATCTTGATGGTACGCCTCGCGCGTCTCTTTTAAATTGTGATCACGTTTGACTTCATGGTTGACCAAACGTTTTTGCTTGCCTAACAACTTCTTATACTCATTTAGAAGTGTCTCATCTGCTAATAACACTGCTTCAAGTTTTTGAAACGCTAGGACCTCTTCATCGTTTCTTAAAAGTGTGATAAGTTCATTGAGTGCTTTCATCGAACACACCCTTTAAAAACCACGTTTTAGCTTCGGTGATGTTGACAGGAACACGTGCGCCAATAAGTGCTTTGGGTCCTTTAAAGTTGACCAATTTATTATGCTGTGTGTAGCCCGCTAAAACGGCGTCATCGTGTTTGCTTTCGCCATCGACCAACACCTCAACAACCTCGCCATCGAAGCGTTGATGACCTAACAGATACCCGGCGTTGATGCGTTCATTCAAGCGCTGTAGACGTGCTTTTTTCTCTTCCATCGGCGACTCGTCAGCATAATTGGCCGCAGGTGTATTGGCTCTTGCGGAGAAAATGAAGGTAAACGCACCTTCAAAGCGACAGCGCTTAACCAGCTCTAAGGTCGCTTGGAAATCCTCTTCGGTTTCCCCCGGAAAACCAACAATGATGTCGGTCGTTAAAGACGCATGCGGAATGGCTTGATAAATCGCATCCACTAAAGCTAGATACGTTTCAACGGTGTATTTACGGTTCATTTTCTTAAGCACTTTATTCGATCCTGATTGCACCGGTAAATGAATGTGTGGCATCAAGTTTCCACCTTTGGCTAACACATCAACCGTGGCTTGGTCAAAATCTCTTGGATGGCTCGTCATAAAGCGTATACGGGGCATATCGGTGCCTCTTAAATCGTCTAAGAGATTCGCAAACGTGTAGTCTTTATCGGTAAAATCACGACCATAAGCGTTGACGTTTTGACCTAGAAGTGTGACTTCTTGGTAGCCTTCCTCAGCCAGTTGACGGACTTCTTCCAAGATGGCTTCAGGCTGCCGTGACCGTTCTTTTCCGCGGGTGTAAGGCACAATGCAATACGTACAAAACTCATCGCAACCAAACATGATGTGCACCCATGCTTTGATTTTATTGTCTCGTCGCTTAGGGATATTTTCAATGATCGAACCTTCGATGCTATAGACTTCAACCACCCGTTCTTTACCGTGAATGGCGGTCTCTAAATAATAAGGGAGTTGATGCAAATTATGGGTCCCAAAGATCATATCAACGTAAGGATAGCTTTGTAATAAACGGTCCACGACCGATTCATCTTGAGGCATACAACCGGCCACCGCTAAGATCAGATCTGGGTTGTGCTTTTTATATTGTTTCAAGCGACCAATTTCACCAAACACACGGTTTTCTGCGTTTTCACGAATGGCACATGTATTCAAGATGATAAGATCAGCTTCGGTTTCTTTGGTGGTGGCTTCAAAGCCTATCTGTTCTAAAATCCCACGCATGTTTTCAGTGTCAGCTTCGTTGCCTTGGCACCCATACGTTTGAATCAAGTACTGTTTACCGACGCCTAAATAGCGCACATTGATGTGCGCTTCAAAGTCGATGATAGGGGTGTTGGTGGTTTTGCGCTTACGTGCTGCTTGGGCACTTGGGCGCGTAAAGTAGTGACTATAATCTTTGGCCATATGGGTCATTCCTTTGCGAATCAGAGTAATGAAGGGTTTGAATGGTTTGCGCTTCTAAATCAACCAAGACAGCATTGAGTTGTAAAATGCGCTCAGTTTCAGGAAACAATCTCAAGGGCATGCCTGATTTAAACTTGTTCATGACCGTCTGACGATCAGCGCCAAGAATACCGAATTTTGCGCCCGTCATACCGACGTCAGTTAGGTAAAAAGTGCCTTTAGGTAAGCGCATGGCATCGTTTGTTTGAACGTGTGTATGCGTCCCAAACACCGCATCCACACGACCATCGAGATGGTGCGCTAAAGCTAATTTTTCACTGGTCGTTTCCGCATGAACATCGACGATTTTAACGTCGGCTTCAAGCGACTCTAACGCTTGATCGAGCGCCTCAAAAGGATTATCTAATGGGTCATGCATAAACACACGCCCCATCACTTGTAAGATGGCGACAGTGTGCTGATTGTGACGGATGATTTGACAGCCTTTGCCTGGGGTGCCTTTTGGATAATTGAGTGGCCTGATAATCTTAGCGTCGTCAATAAACTCAAAGAGCTCTTGTTTTGAAAACGCATGGTTGCCTAAAACGACCGCATGGGCGCCCGCTTGCATCATGTGTTTATATTCTTTCAAGCGAATGCCTAAACCATCCGCACTGTTTTCTCCATTCATGATGAGAATGTGATGCGGATGTTCGCGCTTGAGCGTTGGTAAAAAGCGGTCAAGCGCTTCTAAGCCTAAGGCGCCGTAAATATCGCCAATGTATACGATTTTCATAAAGACGCCTCCAACGTTTTAAAATAGTCTTTATCCCGCAACAACGTTGCGTAATCCCAAAACTGACCTGACGCGACCAAAGCCAAGATTTGCGAGTAGGTCACTTTCTTTACTTGTTCCACTTCTTGGTGGTCAATCATCGTCGGGAACGTTTCGTTTTCAAGGGTGATCATGTAACGATACGTAATCGTTTTATAAGGACCTTCAGAGGTCACGATTTTATCAATAAACCGGCATTGATCATCTTTGACATGTAAACCAA
>SKGG01000010.1 GCA_007117565.1 Candidatus Izemoplasma sp.
CATCATCGATTGATAAGCTTCATGAATATCGTTTAAGGTAATATCATCTAAGTAAGTCACATCGCCATAAGCCGAGATGTGATCAGGGTGCCCATCAAGCATATGATCCCAAAAGAGCTTACTCGCATACCGTGCTTTAGACGCATAAATGCTATCAAAGTAATCTTTGACAAACTGTTTTTCCTGTGCCAACGTGTTTTCATCAAAAAGAGGCTGATGCAACACGTGATGAACAAACGTCATCACATCATGATAATACTGATCATCTTGTAAGTAATGTGGATGAGCGAAGCGTACGCTTTGCGTTAAGACATGAGCCTCACCCATCACACTTTGAGTGTGGCTTAAGTGTAAATCATAAAGTTTTTCCGTGTGCTGACTCATTTTCCGGCGCGAAGGATATCGGGACGTTTTAGCTTTCAACATTTGAAACATGAGCGAACGAACGGTGGCATCACGGGCATTTAAAGGTGCAAAAAAGCGCAGTTGAAACTGCACTGTTTTGAATTTATTGAGCGATAAATGACTGAGACGGATGCCGTCTTTGTAAAGCCGGTTAATTTGCATAGTTTAGCGCTGCCTTTAAAGCAACCTCCATCATTTTGGTAAACGCCACTTGACGTTCACTGGCTTCCGTTGCTTCATGGGTTACAAGTGAATCGGAGACGGTGAGCACACAAGCGGCTTTTTTACCGAGAATCGCGGCGTTATGAAAGAGTGCAAAACTTTCCATCTCGACGGCGATTGACCCTGTCTCTTGATTGATTTGCTTGTACACATCAAAGTGTTCACGATAAAACACATCACTCGAATGAATAGTGCCTTGTTTTAAGGGAATCTGAAGCGATTGTGCCGCTTCAACAAGCGCTTGGTTCAACCCTTGATCTGGATAAGTATAAGGTTTATCATAGTTGCCATCTTGTGTTTTAGCGTAACTTGATTCACTCCAAGCCGCGTCCGCAAGTAAGACATCATAGAGGGCCAAGCTGCCGTCATAGGCGCCACAAGAACCCACACGAATGATTGCCTCTACATCGTAAAACTTAAACAACTCATAAGAGTAAATCCCAATACTCGGCATGCCCATACCGCTGCCCATAACACTGATTTTTTTACCCTGATAAGTTCCCGTAAAACCAAACATGTTTCTAACCGTATTAAATCGGGTCACATTTTCTAAATACGTCTTAGCAATAAACTCTGCACGTAACGGATCACCAGGCATTAAAACAATGTTCGCAATATCGCCTTTTTTTGCTTCAATATGAGGGGTAGACATAATGATTCCTCGCTTTCTTTTTAATAGGATTCTTTTGCTTCTTGACCTTGAATGATGGTCACACCATTGCTGGTCCCAATGCGTGTGGCACCCGCGGCGACCATCGCTTCAACATCCGCGAGCGTTCTAACTCCACCACTGGCTTTGACCCCTTTACCATTGGCCGCTGCAGCCATTAACTTAACGGCTTCTACCGTCGCACCCGCAGGACCAAACCCGGTCGATGTTTTAACGAAATCAGCCCCTGCTTCAAACGCTTTTTCACTAGCTCTTGAAATGGTTTTAGGGTCTAAATAACAGGTTTCTAAAATGACTTTTAACACGTGGGATTGACACGTCTCTTTGAGCGCTTTAACTTCTTGCGCAAATTTATCATATTCACCCGCAAGTAACCAACCGATGTTAGCGACCATATCAATTTCATCAGCGCCTTTTTTTAACGCATCCAGCGTTTCATAAACTTTTGTCTCAGTGGTGTTTGCACCGAGTGGAAAACCGATGACAGTGCACGTTAAGACATCTGATTTTTTGAGACTTTCGGCGACGTAAGATACCCAAGTGGGTTGCACGCAAACACTCTTAAAATCAAATTCAATGGCTTCTTCCAGAAGTTTATCGATGTCTTCTTTCGTGCCTGTTGCTTTTAAAAACGTGTGGTCAATCAGTTTGTTCATGGTGTAACCTCCGTAATCGTTTGTTATAAAATTGTACCAAAGGCCCTGAGGCCATCACATAGACAATGGTGCCATACGATAACGACCCAATGTCGTTAAAAAAGAGTCCGTTAATGATTAAAGTCGCGATGACTGGAAAAATCTCAATAGACATTCTTGAAAGCGCCATTTTAGTGGTATTAAATAGTTCCATAATGAGTAACATGACTTCCTCAAACACACCAGCAGGAAAGCGTGTTTGCATCAACATCGCACCCCCTAAAGGAATGGTGAGAATGCCGCTTAGAAACGTCAGCGCTTGAGCAAAAAAGGTTTGTGGTGCGTAATTGACTAAAATCACCAAATCAAACAAGTCAATCAGTGCGCCAACAAAGAAAATCGGAAAAAAGATAAACCCATAAACCCAACTTCTTCTGATGAGCATCACTAAAAATGTCAAAATGAATAATATGACAATCGCAGACATACCAATAGTCAGCGGTGATATGCGAGCCACACTAACAAATAAACTGTCCCAAGGGCCCACACCTAACGTGCTTTTAATGAGCATGACCACACCAAACGCAATGCTTAACGCGCCACTCCCATAGTATATAACATCTTTTACAATCGTTCTAGATTTTTTCATAAGCATCAAACCATCGTCCCATCGTCTTTAGTTGTAGTGCTAACACGGGTGGTAAAATCATCGCTAAGATGACGCTCCCCACATTGACAGCGCCTAAACCAAAGCCGCCGATGATTCCTAACAATACCGCCAACGCAATCGCAAAAAATTCAACGCCTAGACGAATCACAAACACGTTATTGCTACGGAAAAGACTCATTAAGAGTAACATCACTTCATCAAATATCGCGGCGGGAAAACGAGTTAAGATGACCAACACTAAGCCAAAAATTAAAACACTCACACCAAGTACATAAAAGACAAAACGAAGACTCCATAGTTCGGGATAATAATCACGAAAGACTAAAAGATCCCAAAAGTCAATAAACAAAGAAATTGTGAATATTGGTATTCCAATCAACAAATACCGCCATGACCTGCGACCTATTAGGACCAACAACAACAGCGTGCTTTGAATGATAAAGGAACTCATGCCCAACGTCATCGTGCCCTCACCGAGCCACTGATTGACAAAGGTCGCTAAATTATACGTGACCGTATCCCAAGCACCCGCGCCCAGCCGAGAACGAAACAACATATTAACACCAAGACCCACCATAAATAAGCCTAACAGGTATTGGAGACTTCGTTCAAAGGGGCTGCGGCGAAAATTAGTCATGCAACACAGCCTCACAACGGGCACATAACCCTTCAGCGTTTGTCTCACCCACATGCCAACAACGATCACAAGTGGTGCCTTCTTTTAACGTGACTGTGATGTCCGTTGTGTCTGAAGAAATGAGTTTAACACTGGAAACAATAAAGATTTTTTCTAAGCGATCAAACCCTTTTAAGAGAGTTTGATCTTCATCATTCACATAAAGATCTAGGTGTGCTTGCAAGCTTTTACCAATGATCTTCTCATTCCGTGCTTCTTCTAACGCTTTTAAGACGCGATCACGGAAGACCAACAAACGTTTAAAACGGTCACTTAAAGCCGCATCTTTGGCATACATCGTTGAAGGCATGTTTTCCAAATAAACACTTTCTTCCGCTTTATGGTTCATCGCTTGATAAACCTCTTCCATAGTATGTGGCATGATTGGTGTTAATAAACGTGTTAACGCTTCAAGCGATTGATAGATGACAGTTTGGACGCCGCGACGAATTGGGTCGTTGGCGCGTTCGATGTACAGTGGGTCTTTCGCATAATCGAGATAAAACGCACTTAAATCACGGGTCACAAACGTCACGATGACTCTTGATACTTCATCGTAAGCGTACGCGTCATACGCTTTATTCGCGACCTCAATGACACGGTCTAGTTCTAAAAGCATAAACTGATCAATCGGTGCCAATGCTTCGTATTTGAGTGCGTCTTTCGACGGATCAAAATCAAAGACACTGCCCAACATAAATTTCTTGGTGTTACGGATTTTACGGTAGCTCTCACTAACTTGTTTCATCATTTCAGGTGAGATACGTACATCCGCTTGATAATCAACACTGGCCACCCAAAGGCGTAAAATGTCAGCGCCTAGCTCATTCATAACCTTGATGGGATCGACCACATTGCCTTTTGATTTAGACATTTTATGACCCTCGCCATCAAGCACGAAACCATGGGTTAAACAAGTTTTATAAGGCGAAGCATCACGGTAGGCAATCCCCGTTGATAATGAACTATTAAACCAACCACGATATTGGTCTGAGCCTTCAACATAGACATCCGCAGGATAGCCTAAGCCATAATCAGTCATGCCACCTTTGTGACTGGTGCCTGAATCAAACCAGACATCTAGGATGTCGGTTTCTTTTTTAAAGGCACTGTTAGGACTTTTCGAGCTTTGATATCCTTCAGGCAACAACGCCTTAGCGTCCCATTCAAACCAAATGTTAGAACCGTGTTGCTTGAAGAGTTTCGCGACATGGCGAATGACATCGCCCTCTAAAATAGGGTCGCCGTTTTCTTCATAAAATACCGGAATAGGCACGCCCCAAGTACGTTGTCTTGAAATACACCAAGACACACGGTCTTTGACCATGTTTTCCATCCGCGTTTTACCCCAGCGAGGGACCCAGTTGACCTCATCGATGGCTTGCATCATTTTGGGTTTGAGCGACTCAATCGACGCAAACCACTGATCGGTCGCGCGGAAAATCACGGGTTGATGTGTTCGCCAATCGTGCGGGTACGCATGATTGACCCATACCATCGTGAGTAAATCCCCTTGAGCGTCTAAATCTTTGACGACGGCTTTCGAACAGTCATCCACGGTTAACCCTTCGTATTGAAGGGCTTCAGCGGTCATGACGCCACGGCCATCAACTGGACATAAAACGTCAAGCCCGTTGGCTTGGCCGATGATAAAGTCGTCTTCCCCATGACCTGGGGCAATGTGGACAAGACCTGTCCCCGTTTCGGTGGTGACGTGATGGCCAGCCAAAACAATGCCTTGACGGTCATATAAGACGTGTTGATAAGGCACGTTTAAAAGCGCCTCACCTAAGACGGTTTGCTCAATGGGGAGCGATGTTTTTAAGACGCTTTCGAGTTCTTCATGCAGTGCTTTGGCAAAGACCACTGCACGTCCTTCATGACGGGCTAAGACATACTCGATTGCAGGGTCAACTGCGATCGCTAAGTTTGCTGGTAACGTCCAAGGGGTGGTCGTCCAAATCATTAAATGATAGGGCTCGCTAAACGGGCGCGCTTCAAGGGCTTTAAAGGTCACATAAACAGAAGGCGATTTTTTAGGTGCGTATTCAATTTCTGCTTCCGCTAAAGCCGTTTCTGAAGAAGGCGACCAAAAGACTGGCTTTAACCCTTTAAAGATGAGACCTTGGTCCACCATTGACGCAAACACTTCAAGTTGACTGCCTTCATACTCTTTGTTCAGCGTTAAATAAGGCGATTCCCATTCTCCTAGAATGCCTAGCCGTTTAAATTGACCTTTTTGGCGTTCAATTTGGTCGTGGGCATACGCCTCACATGCGGCACGAAACTCACTGACACTGAGTTTACGGCGATCAACCTTGCCACTTTTAGTCAACGCCGATTCAATCGGTAAACCGTGAGTGTCCCACCCTGGAACATAACGCGTATATAAGCCTCGCATGCTTTTATCACGGATAATCATGTCTTTCAGTATTTTGTTTAACGCATGGCCAATATGAATGTCCCCATTCGCATAAGGTGGGCCGTCAGGCAACACAAAATGGGTGTTTTCTTTATTTTTTTCTAACCGTTTTTGATACAAATTGATATCGTGCCAAAACGCTTGTCTAAGCGGTTCGTTTTTTCCTAAGTTCCCCCGCATGGGAAAATCGGTCTTAGGCATTAATAACGTGTCTTTGTAATTGTTCATAAGGTCACTTCCTTTCAAATAAAAAACGCCCTTAAAAAAGGACGAAGTTCTCGCGGTACCACCTTTATTCTAGTTTCCTAGCACTCAACTCGTTAACGCCGAGATACGGAGTTTCCTCATCTTGACAGTGATATTGTCTATGTTTACGCCAAGTTTGCACCATCCACTTGGTCTCTAGTTTTCGCTGACATAAACAACGTGTCTGTCGCATCGATTCATATTATTATAGACAACTTACGTTGCTTTTTCAACCGATAAACGATTGAACGAGTTGACCAAACGCTTGCAGGCCGAAACTATAGAGTAAGAAGCCCACAATCGGTGTGAAATCCATCTGTCCAAAGACCAAAACCCCACGAAAGATTCGAAGGTAGGGATTGGTGATTAAAAACAGATAGTAATAAAGCTTAGATTCCCTTGCCTGTGGGAACCATGTGAGTAGGATGAATAAAATCATGGCATAAAAATATCCCGTTAGTAGATAATATAAGCCAAGCAATAACCATGCCATTGTATCATTCCTTATTGTCGTTAATAAATTTTCTTAACGTTTTATCTTTTAAGTCCTGTTTGCTCGCAAACAAGAGGATTTTTTCTTTTAACTTCTCGACTTGACCATCAAAAGCATAAATGACGCCACTGAGGAAAAGAATAAACTGGTTACTGGCAACGACGTCCTGCTCTTCAAAATTGAGCACTAATGGAACTCCTTTTAACAATGTGTCCGCCAGAACATAAACATCATGGTCTTTCGTCACTTTAATAAATTCTGTACGTTCTAACGCGTTCTTCTTTCGTCCCATACTCAATCTCCGTTCGCTTGTTTTAATAAGATGCGTCCTAGGCGAATGTGGGTCGCCCCTTCTTCAATAGCAATAGGATAATCGTTGCTCATCCCCATAGAGAGGTATTTCAAGGTTGGTAGATGCGGCTGATGCTGTGTCAAAGCTTCGTTAAGTTGTCGGAACTGTTGACGGATGCGACCTTCATCTTGGGTCTCTTCAGCCATGCCCATCAAGCCAATGGGTTCAACCATAGGGTACGCTTTTAACGCCTCTAAAAAAGCAGGAAGTTCTTCGATGGAGACGCCGTGTTTTTGATCTTCTTGAGAAATGTTGACTTGAATAAAGCAAGGGAGTGGGGTTTCTCGTCGTTTATTGATTTCTTCCGCCAGTTTAAGCCGATCAAGAGAATGCAACACGTCAATTTCGTCAATCACTTGTTTTACCTTTTTGGTTTGTAAGGTACCAATAAAATGCCAACGAACATCGCCATCTTTGACTTGGGCTTTCTTTTTAAGTAAGGCGTCCACACGGTTTTCACCTAAATCAATAAGTCCTAAAGACACCGCGTGTGGAATCGCTTCAGCTGGCAAGTATTTAACAGCCATCACGATGGTCACATCGGGATGGCTGTTTAAAAGTGCTTTAAGACGACCTTCGTGAATCATTTGAATCGCGACTTTAACCACGAAGGAATTTTAGTGTTGCTGATTTCTTCTTCCTGTGGTGGTTTTTCTGGTTTCTTTTTCTCTTTGCTTCGGCCTTTTCTGGTTTCTTTTGAGGGCGCCGCTGGCTTAGTTTCCTCAGGATCAAACTCAAACGCGGTGGTGCCAATATTGGTGATGTCTAGTTTTCGGTTTTCATCAAAACCTGTCGCAATGACCGTGACGATGACTTCGTCTTCGACGTCTTGATTGATGGTGGTCCCATAGATCACATTGATTTCGGTACTTGAAGCCGCTTGAATGGCTTCGATGGCTTCGGTGACTTCCCACAAGGCAATGTCGGTGCCACTGGTCACATTGACAATGGCATCGGTTGCACCATCGATGTTAGCATCAAGTAACGGCGAATGAATCGCCTTATTCGCCGCTTCAAGCGCACGGTTTTCACCACTGGCAATGCCGATGCCCATGAGCGCGGTACCCTTATCTTTCATGACGGTTTTAACATCCGCGAAGTCAACATTAATGAGTCCTGGAACGGTAATGATTTCAGCAATCCCTTGAACCCCTTGTCGTAAAACATTGTCTGCCTCACGAAAAGCTTCCAACATCGAGGTTGAACGATCAACCACGTGCAATAAACGATCGTTTGGAACGATAATCATAGTATCCACATAAGGTTTGAGTGCGTCTAGGCCTTCAAGGGCTGTGGCTACACGGCGACGTCCTTCCCAATTGAAAGGTTTGGTCACGATGCCAATTGTTAACGCGCCCACTTCACGGGAGATTTTCGCAATCACAGGGGCAGCCCCTGTGCCTGTGCCACCGCCCATGCCCGCCGTGATAAAGACCATGTCTGTTTCGGAGAGCAAATCGCGTAATTCATCTTCCGATTCAATGGCCGCACGTCTTCCGATGTCCGGGTCTGCTCCGGCACCCAAACCGCGGGTTAACAATTTTCCGATTTGTAAACGGGTATCAGCTTTTGACAAACGTAAAACTTGGGCGTCTGTGTTAATCGCCACAAATTCAACGCCTTGAACTTCATTTTCGATCATGCGGTTTACAGCGTTTCCGCCACCGCCGCCAACACCGATGACTTTAATCGAAGGTTTTTGGCTAAACGTTTCGCTAGTTTCAAACATATTTTCCCTCCGAATAGATTTATTACATTATAACGCA
>SKGG01000050.1 GCA_007117565.1 Candidatus Izemoplasma sp.
ACCGACAGCGAACGAGGCATTAAGTTTGCAATCACCGATTTATCTTTGATTCCTAAGTTTGCTATTTTAGATCCGACGTGGCTGGTGGGCTTGCCCAAAACTGTAGCTGCACAAACCGGTATGGATGCTTTGACGCATGCTGTTGAAGCCGCACTTAGTCAAAGCGCTACTAAAAAGACAAATCACTACGCATATGAAGCGATGAGTTTAATCAAAACCAATTTGCAAAAGGCGATGTCTGACCCACATGACTTAGAGGCGCAAACAGCCATGTTGAAAGCCAGTCATCTTGCCGGCTTAGCGTTTACGCGCGCATATGTTGGTTACGTTCATGCGTTAAGTCATCCACTCAGCGCTCGGTATAACACGCCTCATGGGTTAGCCAATGCGATGTTGTTACCACGTGTTTTAAGAATGTATGGAAAAAAGATCCACGTCAAACTTATCGCCCTTAATCATCACCTTGCGTTAGAAAACGCAGATGATCCTAACAGTTTCATTCATTTTATTGAAGCCTTAAACGATCAACTTGGCATGCCAAAAACATTGCCTGAGATTGAAGAACAAGATATCGCTTGGCTCATCCAACAAGCGAAAAAAGAAATCCATCCTACCTACCCAGTACCAACCTACTTAAAGGACGTAGAGCTTGAAGAACTTTATGCCTCCATGAATGCAAAGGAGCACACACCATGACATTTGAAACCTACTTAAAAGAGCAAAAAAACACGTCAACAAACCTCATCGATGAAGCCATCCATTACGCGCTTAGTGCGGGCGGGAAACGCATTCGTCCAAAGCTGTTTTTCAGCGTGCTTGAAAGCTATGGCATGGCGATTGAGCCTTACTACCCTGTCGCCTTAGCCATTGAAAAAGTTCACACGTACTCATTGGTTCATGATGACTTACCCGCAATGGACGACGACGATCTTCGTCGTAACCAACCCACCGTGCATAAGCAATACAATGAATGGGTCGCAATCTTAACAGGGGATGCCCTGTTAACGGATGCTTTTTTTGACCTCGCTCAATGTGACACTCTAAGCGCGAAGCAAAGCAAAGATCTAGTTAGAATCTTAGCTTTAAAGGCTGGGTCAAAGGGCATGGTGTATGGGCAAACCCTCGACATGGAAAGTGAAAATCAAACCATCAATTTTGATGTTTTAGAACAAATACACACTCATAAAACCGCGCATCTGATTCAAGCGTCGTTAATGATGGGGGCCATCGTTG
Source organism: Candidatus Izemoplasma sp. (assembly GCA_007117565.1). The sequence continues at coordinate 1,234 of SKGG01000050.1, forward strand.
CTAAGCCTGAAGATGTCCATTTGTGGGAACAAATCGGCCATCATTTAGGCATCCTCTTTCAAATTCAAGATGACATTTTAGAACATACATCCGATGCGGTCACACTGGGTAAATCAAAAACCGATGACCGCAAAAAGAAACAAACGTATGTGTCTTTTCTAGGCTTAGAAAAAGCTCAAGAAGCCTTAAAAAATCATCGTGAAAAAGTGTTCATGTTACTTTCAAAAATGACCTTAAAAGACCAGGCGTTTGACACACTATTTAAAACCATTTTAAATCGGACACATTAAGGAGTCGTTCAATGAATGGATTAAAAGCGCATGCGCTATGGCGCGGCAAACTTAGAATAGCGTTGGTGCCTGAAGTGACTACTATGAACGATTTAGCGCTGGCATACACACCTGGGGTGGGCGAAGCTGCTAAAGCCATCGCTGAAGATTCCAGCCAAACCAATCACCTCACTTGGCGTGGTCGTTTGGTGGGTGTCATCAGTGATGGCAGTGCGGTTTTAGGCTTAGGAGCCGTGGGACCAGAAGCTGCGCTTCCCGTAATGGAAGGGAAATGTTTGTTATTTAAACGTTTTGCGGATTTAGATGCTATCCCCTTAGTGCTAAACACCCCTACTAAAGAAGCGTTTGTTGACACCGTCAAAGCGCTTGCGCCTTCCTTTGGCGCGATTAACTTAGAAGATATTAAGGCGCCAGAATGCGTTTGGATTGAACAAACACTCAAAGACGCCCTTGATATCCCGGTTTTTCATGACGATCAACATGGCACTGCGATTGTCGTCCTCGCAGGCCTGCTCAACGCGTTAAGCGTGGCTAAAAAAAGACTCGATGAAGTCCGTGTCGTCATCAGTGGGCTTGGCGCAGCTGGCTCCGCGGTCGTACGGTTATTGCACCGTGCAGGGTGTCGTCACATTAGTGGCTATGATGTAGCCGGGCAGTTGTTGCCAAATCGTGTGAATACGTCGTTAGAAGAAGAACTTATACCTTATCTCGATGCGCGCCCAATGGGGACGCTTCAAGAAGCGCTTAAAGACGCAGATGTCTTTATTGGGGTGTCAGCAGGAGCCCTTTTAACCAGTCAAGACATTCTAACGATGGCGCCTAAAGCGATTGTCTTTGCGCTTGCCAACCCCATGCCTGAAATTTCTTATGATGAAGCTCAACGTGGCGGCGCGTATGTTGTTGCCACAGGTCGCTCTGATGCACCAAATCAAATCAACAATGTGCTTGCATTTCCGGGGTTGTTAGATGCCGCACTGAAACTTGGCATCACACGATTTGATACGCGTCATTACTTAGCCGCGGCTAAAGCGATCGCTTCATGCGTGGAAGAACCTCATGCGTTGCGCATCGTACCAACCGTCTTTGAAGCATCACTTAATGAGGCCATTTTTAAGGCTTTAAAAAACACTCAAACGTAAGTGTTTGAGTGTTTATAGGGTTAACCACTATGGTTTCCGCCATTGACACAAAGAATTTGATTCGAGATAAAGCTTGACGCTTCATCCGCAAAGAATAAGGCAGCATGCGCCATATCGTCAGGAGTCCCTAGACGGCGCATGGGGACTTGTTCAATGTACGCTTTTTTCTGTGCTTCAGTGACGTAACTGGTCATGGGTGTTTCAACCAGGCCAGGTGCTATAATATTCACGGTAATGTTATGTGGCCCCAGTTCTTTGGCGAGCGATTTCGTAAGCCCGTGCAAAGCTGCTTTCGACGCGGCGTAATTAACATTGAGTGCTCGTCCCGTAATGGCAATGCCACTCGAGACGTTAATAATACGCCCAAAATGCGCCTCTTTCATCGGTGGGACCGCAAATTTGATTAGATTGTATACCGCTTTTAAATTGACGTTCATGACTGCGTCAAAATCGGCTTCATCCATGACGTCAATGGCCGCATCTTTTTTAAGACCAGCGTTGTTGACTAACACGTCTAAACGGCCAAAAGCATTGAGCACATGTTCAACAGTTTCTTGTGCTTCTTTGTGCTTTTCAAGTTCAGCTTGAATGATTAAGGCCTCTTGACCTTGAGCTAAGACAAATTCTTTGAGTTCTCTGGCTTTCGTGATGTTTTGATGCGTATGAATCACAACATGATAACCTGCTTTGGCGAACCCTTTGACAAATCCTTCCCCGATGCCTCCAGTAGCACCGGTGATTAACACAACACGTTCGTTCATGGCTTTCCCTCCAGTCTCCTTATTGTACCAAGTTAATTCAAAAGGCGCTACTCATACGTTCAGCGTCAGAAAGGATGGTTTATTATGAAATGGGTTATTTTCTTAAGTAGTTTAGGCACCCTTGCGATGAGTGGTGTTTTGGTGTATGGCTTTACAGCAGGCTCTTTTTTTGAAGATGGCGGTCAACTCATGCAAAATCCTTGGGGGATTGTGTCACTCGTCGACTTATACGTGGGCTTTGTGCTTTTTTCAATTTGGATTGTTTACCGTGAAACCACATGGTGGGTGAGTGTGCTTTGGGTTGCGCTGATGATGGTGTTTGGCTTTCTAACCGCCAGTGTGTATTTGACTATACACGCCATTAAACATAAAGATAACGCGAAAGCTTTGTTGCTTGGCAAACATTATCACACCTAAGATGATTAACTTTTTCTTATCTTCTTTGATTATCAAAGAAAAGCACAGATAAATTGAAAACGCTTTAACTTTATGATATAGTTATATCAAGATAATTCTAAAAAGAGACCGAGACGAAAACTGTCAACGCATGTTGATTTTTGCTCGGTCTTTTTTTAAAAACAAACAAAAGGAGAAACCAAAGTGAAAAAGATTCTAAATGCACCTGAACAAGTTGTTGAAGAAATGATGCTAGGCATGGCTGAAGCACACAAAGACATCGTCCACCGTGTTGGTGATACGAGAGTGCTCGCACGAAACTACGAAGGCGCTGGTAAAGTAGGCCTTATTAGTGGTGGCGGATCCGGTCACGAACCCACTCATGCAGGCTTTGTTGGTCAAGGGATGTTGTCGGCGGCTGTGTTTGGTGATGTGTTCACCTCACCCACACCGGATCAAGTTTATGAAGCTGTTAAAGCGGCCGATAAAGGCGCGGGCGTTTTCATGGTCATTAAAAATTACACCGGTGACGTCTTAAACTTTGAAATGGCCAAAGACATGGCTGAAGCGGAAGGCATTGACGTGGATTTCTGCATTACCAAAGACGACATTGCGGTTGAAGACAGTCTTTATTCAGACGGTCAACGTGGTGTGGCAGGCACCATCTTTGTGCATAAAATTTTGGGTTACTATGCTGAACAAGGCGCTTCTTTAAAAGAATTAAAAGAGCTTAGTGAAAAATTATTGCCACAAATGAAAACGATTGGGTTAGCTTTATCGCCTGCGATTGTACCTGAACAAGGAAAACCTGGCTTTGAACTGGCAGACGATGAAATTGAATTTGGTATTGGGATTCATGGCGAACCTGGTTATCAACGTGTGAAATTACAACCATCTAAAGCGATGGCAGAAGAGATTTATGCCAAGTTAAGTAAAGCGCTAGAATTAAAAGCAGGCGACGATGTGGTTGTTTTGGTCAACGGCATGGGCGGCACTCCTTTAATGGAACAGTATGTCTTTGTCAATGATGTTTTAGGATTGCTCAAAACCGATAAAGTCAACGCTGTCAAAACAATGGTTGGCGATTATATGACATCCATTGAAATGGCGGGCTTATCACTCACGCTCATGAAAGTCACAGATAAAGCTTGGTTAGACGCGCTTAACGCTCCAGTGAAAACCATCGCATGGTAGGTGTTGGCTCAATGGATTTAAACAACGCACAGCAATGGCTTTCAAGATTTTTTGATTACATCGAAGAACACAAAGCGTATCTAAGTGAACTTGATAACCCGATTGGCGATGGCGATCATGGCCATAATATGGCCCGCGGTGCCAAAGCTGCACGCGAAGCCTTAGAAGCCACACCACCCACCTCGCTTGAGATGATGTTTAAAACGGTTGGTATGAGCTTACTTTCAAAAGTGGGTGGGGCGTCTGGACCACTTTATGGTTCTGTCTTTTTAGCGTTTGCCAATCAGTTGAAAGGCCAAGATGAGATTAAGGATCCAAAAACATTGTTTGCCTCAGGCTTAGAAGCCATTGTCAGACGAGGCAAAGCGTCGGTTGGTGAAAAAACGATGGTGGATGTTTGGACACCTTTTACTGAAAAACTTAATCAAGCGGTGTCATCTGAAGACATTGAGTCCATGGTTTTAGCGACCAAACCACTTAAAGCGACCAAAGGACGAGCCGCCTATGTTGGCGACCGATCGATTGGCCATATTGACCCAGGATCTTACTCTTCAGGGTTGTTCTTTAAAGCGTTTATTGAGGCACACCACTAATGCAAGGCATCGTGATAGTCTCCCACGCTTATGGGATTGCTGAAGGCCTTAAAGCGCTGTTAAGTGAGATTGCTTCTGACATCCCTATTACCACAGCTGGGGGTTTAGATGAAGCGACCATTGGAACGAACCTCCCACGTGTGAGTGATGCAATCGAGCAAAATCCAGCGCAAACGTTACATGTTTTCTATGATTTGGGCAGTGCGCTTATGAATGTTGAAATGGCCGAAGAGATGACGGAAAAAAATCTCATTGTGCATAAAGCTGCACTGGTTGAAGGTGCCTTTATTGCTGCCGCCATGATCATGAGTCAAGCGGACGCTGAAAAGATCACGGAAGAACTAAAAAAACTGATCGTCAAATAACAAAAAACGACACTCGCACAAAGAGTGTCGTTTTTACTTAACGATTTTAGAAAAAAAACGTATAATGGTGTTTAAAGGATGATTGTTATGACTTTAGAACTCTTTATCGGCGTCGCTCTCATTTTAATGTTAGCTGCCTTTGTCAAAGGAGTCAGTGGCTTTGGCTCATCATTGATTGCAATCCCGTTGATTGCAGCGTTTTTTTTGGTGCCTCAAGAAACACGCGCCTTGGTGGTGACAATCAATCTGTGCTTAAATGTCTTTATGCTTGTGAAAGCACGTTCATTTAATATTGAGGCTTTTAAGACTTTTTTACCGCTCATTTTATCTGTGGTGGTCGCTTCATTGGTCAGTGGGTTGTTTCTTGGTCGCTTTGATGGCGGCTATTTTACCGCCTTGTTGTCAGTGTTATTGATTTTAACTGCCATTAATAAACTTTTGGCAAAATCATGGGTCATTCGTCATGCTGAGCGCTATTTTATTCCAGTAGGACTGTTAAGCGGTGCACTTAATACCTTATTGGGCGCGGGCAGTGTCCCTGTGCTCATTTATTTAGGCAATAGCGATTTAAAAAAAGAGGACTTTCGCATCACGATCGTCCTATTCTTATTCGTTTTAAACAGCAGTTCCTTAGTGTCATTCACACTTAACCAGCAATATCCCTTATGGATACTTTGGTTTTCTGTTGCGTTGTTGCCTTTTGTTTTAGTTGGGAATATTTTTGGGATGAAGATGCAAGGGTTCATCCCACAAAGAACGTTTGATGTATTGATTAGTCTATTCTTAATTGTGATGGGCCTCAACGGTGTTTTCGGGTTGTTTTAATACCCCGCAATCGTCCCCTCACAGCGTGTTTCGGTGGCTCCGTGAATACGTTTCGTCTTAGGGTTTAAAAACAATATTTGACCCCGCCCAAAATAACCGATTTCTTCTTGGACACGAATGTCGTGTCCTTTTTCTTTTAAAGCGTTCATCAAAGCAGGATCAAAACTAGGCTCAACTTGTACTTCGAGCCCTTTCATCCATTGCCATCGCGGAACATCCAACGCTTTTTGGAGGGAGTAGCCTCGGTCTAGAATATGTGCGAGCACTTGTGCGTGTCCTTGCGGCTGCATAAACCCGCCCATGAGTCCAAAGGGACCCAGTGGAAGATCATCTTGCATAAGAAACGCAGGGATGATGGTGTGTAAGGTCTTATTTCCTGGTTTCAGTGCATTCACATGCTCTTTTTCTAATGAAAAGCCGAGCGCTCGGTTGTTCATCGCCACACCTCGACCAGGGACAACCATACCTGAACCGAAACCGAGATAATTACTTTGAATTAAAGACACCATGTTGCCTTCTTTATCGACGCTGGCGAGATACACCGTGCCCCCATCTTTAGCAGCGTCTTGATCTAAATTCTGTGCTTGATTTTGGATGACCTTAGCTTGTGCTTTTAAATTATTTGGGTCAAGTAATGTTTCTGGATTCAATCGTAGGTGATCAGGATCCGTGATGGCGTTGAATCCATCTTTAAAAGCGATTTTTGTCGCTTCAATCATTTGGTGGACTTGATCAACCTCATTATTTGGCAAGGCACTGTGTTCTAAAATGCCTAAGGTTTGAAGGGCGATCAGCCCTTGAGTCGGCGGAGGCATTTCGTAAACATCAACCCCTCTAAAGCGTGTTTTCATCGGTTCGACCCAGCGGACTTGATAGGTGGCTAAATCGTCATGCGCCATCACGCCACCATGCGCTTTTAAATAGCGCACCATCTCATCGGCAAGCACCCCTTGATAGAACCATGAGGATCCTTGTTCACCTAAGGTTTTAAGGGTCTTTGCATGATCGAGTAGTGGCACTTTTGAGCCAATAGGTTTTGTTTCCGTACCAAAGGTGTCAAAAAAACTTTGCATCGCTTGAACATCGTTCTGCGCTTGATAACGTTTGATCGCTCTTGACCAATAATAATGAAGAGTCTTAGTCATCAAGACGCCCTCTTGTGCCACCTTAGCTGCAGGCGCTAAGTTTTTTGCAAAAGAACGATTCCCAAAACGTTGTGTTAAAGCTTCCCACCCGGCGGGTGTGCCGGGGACCATCGCGTTGATGGCGCCAAAGGTTGGCATTTTTTCATGGCCATGGGCCTTTAAATGCTCAATTGTAAGTCCTTTAGGTGAGGGACCTGACGCATCTAAAGCATAAAGCTGGCCTTGATACCAAACGATCGCAAAAAGGTCACTGCCGATGCCGTTAGATGTTGGTTCACATACAGTTAAAGCGGCAGCTGCGGCGACAGCTGCATCGATCGCATTGCCACCTTGCCTCAAAACTTCACAGCCAATGCGTGCGGCTTGGGGGACGCTGGTCGCCACAGCTCCGTGTGAAAATGTTTTATCTTGATTCTGAAACATCATGCTCACCTCTTAAACAGTGTATCATAGGTTGTGTATGAATCAGTCTTTTTAGCGTATCTTAACGCTCAAAGA
>SKGG01000039.1 GCA_007117565.1 Candidatus Izemoplasma sp.
ACTAACACGATGCCAGCCTCAAAAGAGACAGTACCCTGGCCATGATTGCTGATGCAAAGCGGATCCTCAGGGGTCAGGACATGATTTTCAAGCGCATAATCAAAACCTTTAAGGGTGAGACCGACCACCGGTTCTAACGCAAAAAAGGACACGATGGGATAAACATCTTTAAGCACATGAACGCCTTTGGAGAGGGCGTACATTTTGGTCGAAGCGTTGATAAATGAAACCGGTGCCATCTTACAAAGCAAAAGGTTCGCATACGTATGGTCTAAACGTTCCCCTAACCCGCCATACACGACAATCTCTTTAGCGCCTAAGCGCATCGCATACTTTACCGCTAAGGCGGTGTCTGTGTCGTCTTTGCGTGCTGGATACGTTTCAAAAGGAATCTTCGCCTCTTCTAACGTTTGGCGCTTGGCTTCTTCTAAACTATCAAAATCCCCAAGAGCAACGGTCAAAGGAATCTTGTTTTGGTAGGCAAAATACGCCCCATGTTCTAAGCCGATATGCCACTTGGCATCTAAATCAATCTCATTTAATGTGTAATTGACGGGGTCTGCGTAAATGTTAGCACGCATGGGTGAGCGCCTCGATCATCTCTGCGCGGTTATCGGCTTTAAAAATGGTGCTGCCCGCCACTAATACATCCGCACCTGCTTTTTTTAAAGCCGCGGCGTTGTCTAAACCCACACCGCCATCAACACTGATAAGATAAGATGCTTGATGGGTTTCGCGCCACGCTTTGAGTGTCGCAATTCGTTCGAGCGATTCGACTTGAAACGCTTGGCCCCCAAAGCCAGGTTCAACACTCATCACTAAGACTAAATCGACCAGCTCTAAATAGGGTTTTAAAGTCTCTAAAGACGTGCCAGGTTTGAGTGATAAGCCGGCTTTTAGCCCAGCGTTTTGAATCGTTCGGATGAGTGTTTTAGGGTCGGTGTGTGCTTCGATATGAAAGGTGATGCTATCCGCCCCAGCTTTAATATAGGCGTCTAAAAGACGCTCTGGGTTACTCACCATGAGGTGAACATCAAACGCCCCATGAAAATGGGGTCTGACACTTTTAATAATTTCTGGACCAAAAGATAAATTAGGGACAAAGTGTCCATCCATCACATCGAGATGGAGCCACGGAGCTCTTTGAATGGTTTCAATGTCGGCTTGCAGTTGCGCAAAATTGGCGGCTAATAAGGACGGCGCAATAATCATCGTAAACACCTCTTCTAGTATCGTTTGACGTCTTTAAGTTCTTGGTACAATAACTGATAGTTTTGGTAGCGGCTTGGCAATAGTTTACCTTCTTCTAAGGCTTTTTTAACCGCACAACCCGGTTCTTTTAAATGTTGACACTCGCGAAACTTACACTGTGTGCTAAGTTCAACAAAATCGGGGAAACAATGAGGCAACGTATAATGATCAATATGATCAAACGTCAGTTTTGAGAAGCCTGGCGTGTCGGCTAACCACCCGCCCTCCACCGGCCATAATTCAGTGTGACGTGTGGTGTGTCTTCCACGCCCGAGCGCTTTAGAAATCTCACCCGTTTGTAAGTTGAGTTTAGGGTCTAAGACATTGAGTAAACTACTTTTCCCAGCGCCTGTTTGGCCCGCTAACACACTGATCTTGTCTTTCAATGTCTGACGGATGGAGTGAAAGGTTGTGGGGTCTTTTGTGCTGACATAATGGATGTCATAATAGGGCTCGTAATAAGCCAAATCTTGTTTCAATTTATGGAGTGCCTCATCGTCGATTAAATCGATTTTGGGCACGACAATCACGGCTTTAATGTCATGTGATTCAATGAGCGTTAAGAAGCGATCAAGTAAGTTAAAACTGAACTCTGGCTTCGCTGCCGCATTGAGTAACAACGCTTGATCAACATTCGCAATGCTCGGCCTTTGAAGGTCGTTATAGCGTGGTTTGACTTCCATAATCGTGGTCTCTTCTAGCGTCACTAAGTCGCCCACTTTGGGGGCTTGATTATGATGTCTAAAAAGCCCTCTTGGGCGCGCTTCGATGCGCTTGTCATCCACTTGCACACTGTAAAGTCCGCCGGTGAGTTTAATGATTCTACCTTCCATTATACGCGCTCCTCGACCTTTTGAAAACGGCCTTCAATTAAAGAATACAAATACCCTTCAACGGGTTTTTTAAAATGTGCTTTAACGACGGCCATGTAACCTTGGACTTGCGAGATGTAAGCGTCCTTGTCAATCGTTTTAAGTTTATAGTCAATCACAATCATACGGTCCTTTGTTTCAATGAGGCAATCGATGAAGCCTTGACGTAAGGTGTCGTCACTGTCATCGACAAACGCATACTCTTGATAGACAGTGTCAATCTCTAAAGACGTCATAAGCGGTTGTGTAAAAAAGGTTTTTAAATGTTTATGAGTGGTTGGATCAACCTCTAAATCGGCTAACTGCTTGAGTGGGTCTTGCGTGAAATCAATCCGTTCTAACCACTGATGCAGCGCATCACCATAGCGCATCGCTTGAAGTGTTTCGGGTGAGAGAAGCTTAATCTCATCCATAGAGAAGCGGGCTTGTGTTTTTGGTGGTAAGGCTTCGATGGCTGGCTGATAGGTCTTAAACGATGTGTCCGTCAAAGGAAGGTCTATGGACATGGTGCTTTGATGTGGCTTTGGCACAAGGGTTGGATTGAGTGTCTCTTGTGGCCCTTTAAGGGTGGTCGGTAATAATCTTAAAAAATCGCCAAATGAAGAGACATCGCTCATCGTCACTGGTGTTTTTTCACGGGACCATAGCCACACATGAATCGACTCTTCCGCACGGGTTAAAGCCACATACCATTGACGTAAACGTTCACTGATTAAAGCCTCATTTTCACGCATCTTTTTTAACCAAAGCGTCACATCGGTCGCCAGTCTTTGATCGTCTAAAACGGGTAAGATAAACCCTAGATCACGGTCGAAAAAGAGTTCATCTGTCTTCGGTTTACTAAATGGATTATCGAGATGGGCGACGTATAAATGTGGAAACTGTAAGCCTTTAGACCCATGGATGGTCATCAAGGTGACCGCGTCTTCTTGGTGATCCTTTAAAGGCTGATAAGGCATGTCAACTTCCGCCTCTGACGCCGCCTTTAAATAGTCGACAAAGTCTTCAAGCGTCATCTGTGCTTGCGCTAAGCTAGGCAGGGTCAAAAGAAGATTATCGAGTCTTGCGCGCTGGGCTTGAGTGTCTTTTAAGGCGGTGAGTTGACTGAGGACATCGAGCGTTTCAACAATCTTAAACATCGCTTCATCAAGCGGGTAGATTTGGACATCGTTCGCTAAGATTTGCAGTGTTTGAACATGTGTTTTTAATGGTTCAGGCAACGCATCAACCCATACGTCAATAGGCGTGTCTTCAAGGGCTAACAGCGATTCAAGGATAAGGTCATCGTCTAATCGCCATAGGAAACTACGCGCTAACCCATAAAGAGCCCGTTTAAAGTCTGTCTCTAAAGGCGCTGGTTGTTGTAACGAGAGGATGGCTTTAACCACGTGCGAGAGCACTTGTAACAGTTCAGAGTTCACGAGCGGTTCATCGCGATAAAGGATGAGTGGAATGCCTTTGGCTTCAAAGATTTCCGCAAACACATCAAAGTGACTGCGGCGGTCAATTAAAATGGTGATGTCTTGAAAACGCAGTGGCCTTAAGGTCTCCCCCTCAAGCGTTTTTTCTTCGGTTACTCTTTTTAAAATATGATCCGCCATGGCAGCCACTTCATAGCGGCGCGCATCGAAAGGCTGATCGTCAAGTTCAGCCTCATGGAGATGATGGACCACGAGGCCATAAGGTTGATCGTGTTGGTGTTTAAAGCGCTCATTTTTGGCCGCGAGTTGGTGCCAATGATCATACGTTAAGCCGCCAAAACGGGGGCTGAATAAGGATTCAAACATTTGGTTTAAATCATCAATGACTTCTTTCCTTGAACGAAAGTTATCGTTTAAAGCAATCAAACGGCCACCCTCACCTTTTAAGTAGCGGTCTTGTTTGTCTTTAAAGATGCTGACATCCGCATGACGAAAGCGGTAAATGGATTGTTTCATGTCACCCACCATAAAGCGTCTAGGGAGATTTAAAGCGTCAATGAGGGCTTCTTGAATGATTGATGTGTCTTGATATTCATCGACGAGAATTTCTTTAAACTGATGTTTTAAGTGCGTTTGAATGTCTGGTGTTTTTTTGACGAGCGTGAGTGCTTCACGGGCGATCGCTGTAAAGGTGTAGCGACCCTCTTGATGCATCACATTGCGGATGTTTGAATCCAGCGTTTTGACTAAATCGATTAACACATGCAACATCGGCGCTTTGGCTTCATGACGTGCTCGCCACTGTGACAAGGGAATGTTGGTTAAACTAAGTAATTCGTCTTTGATACGGTCTTTAAAGCGTTTGTTAAACGCATTGACTCTTTTGATCGTTGCCTCACTCACCGCCTCTTTAAACCGTTTTGAAAACGTAGGATACCCCTCGATTTTAGTCAACGCCATCGCATGCAAGGCGTCATATCCCATCGTCTTAAAGTGACGGATAAACTGTTCATCAATGAGGTCATAATAATGTAACGCTGCGTCATCGCTTTCATGTTCAACCGTGTGGTAAAATTCCTCAATAATTTCTTCTTTGATGGTTAAAATCATGGTTTCAAACTGGGTCATCGTCTCATGAATTTGAGCTGGTTTAAACGCGGTTTCAGTATGTTTAATCGCAAGTGTATGCGCATCGATGTGTTGATCTAAAGCTTCATAGTATTTAAGCACCCATGTTTTAATCCGCTCATCCGTTTTTAATGCATACGTGTCAATGAGGGCTAAAAAGGCTGTATCTTGAGCGCGGTAGCGCGCTTCGAATAGGGCCTCTATGAGGGTTGTTTTGAGTTGTTTATAAAGGACTGGGTCCATCAGAGCGATGTCTTTGGAATGATGATCGACATGGCCGTAGGTTTTAAAGAGATAGAGCGCAAAACTATCAAACGTTTGAATGTGGGCACTGTCTATAAGCCGCAGCTGACTGGCGTCGATGTGACCTTCCTCTACAGCCTTAATGATTTTCCGACGAATGCGTTCTTTCATCTCTTTCGCGGCCGCATTGGTAAACGTGAGCACGATGAGTTGATCGAGACTCAGCCCATCTTTTAACAGTGCGAGCACACGTTCTGAGAGCACCGCTGTTTTCCCAGACCCCGCACCAGCGCTGATGAGCGCATGGTGGTCACGATGACGAATGGCTTGTTGTTGGGCATCGGTAAATTTCATGACGGTTCCTCCACATCGAAAATGGATGGGCCCTTAGGAAGCGCTCGGTAATGCGCGGGCTTTTTATAACACAGATCGTTAAACGCACAATACTCACAAGGCAGTAAATTGCCTTTCTCATCGGTGTATGGATTAATCTCAAAAGTGCCTTCACGGATGATGTTGACCGCTTCGTCGAGTTGACGCTCAACATGCTTAAACGCTTGTGCTAAGCCTGCTTCATCAAACCATTTGGTATGGACGTTAAACTTTTGTTCCCGGGTCACCGACATGCCTTTGATGAGACTTGATTTCTGATAACCAGGGTCAATGACGCTTAAGACGCCTTGATCATGCGTCGAAAAACCCTGCCAGCGAAGGTAATCTTCAAACTGCTTTTCAAAAGAGTGTTTCTCGTAATTAAATTTTTGATTAGGCATCAGGGTTTGTTCATAAAAGCCCACGACGTCGACCGTGTGATTGATTTGTTTTAAGATATAAGCGTAATAAATCAACTGAGCGTTAAGACCATAGACGGCTTTTTTGTCGTCGAGTTGGGGTTTGCCTGTTTTATAATCGACAATCAAAGCGTGTGTGACGCCTTGAATCTTAGCCTCCATGATTTTATCGATGACGCCTCTAAAAATAACCCCTGGGTGTTTGGGTAAGGGATAGCTTAAGCGTTTTTCAGTTTCCTTTAACACAAACAGGGTGTGTGCGTGTTGTGCCTGAATGGTTTTGAAGACGTCTTTCATCCAAGCAAACTGACGTTTTGTACTGGCTTTTTGAGACGCGGACCACTGGGCATACTCAGGCATGGTGTTTAACGCGGCTTCAAAATGGTGATCGGTGAGTTCTGGTTCATTTAAATGATGTTCTAAAAGCGCATGCATCAGTGTCCCCATCGACATCGCAAAACTTTGTTCATAAGGTTTTAACGATAAGATGCGTTCACAAAAGTAGGCAAAATGACACTGAAAGAGGGTGTTCAGTGAGGTGTAAGACAGATGAATCGTTTCCGGAAGGAGGCGTTCTAACGTTTTTTTAGAGAGCCCTTTAAACTGTGTATCATGGTCCTTTAAAATACTTTGATGTTGCGACGCTAAACGTAACGCCTCGGTTTTGGTGCCGTAGGCTTTAAATGTTTCATACGCCATTTTAGCCTCTAATTGATCGCTTGTGATGCTGTAAGGTTGAGCGAGGGAACGGGTGTTGATGAGCGTAGCATCCTTTGTCATTAAACGCTCAAACAAAGGACTTTTTTCAAACCGCTCGAGCATGCTTTTTTGTGCCCATGATAGCCACAGGTTAGGGAACGATTTTAACCAAGCTTCGGTGGTTTCCTCGCGCGCCAGATTGACTTCCCACGTCGTGGGCATCCCCAACCGTTCTTTTTGCCGGTCTGGCAATAAGTCATCGTCTGAGGCGTGATGGACTAAGGCATTGTCATTCGCGCCCACCACAAACAATTGCGTCGTCTCACTTGGGGATAAGTTTGGGTTTTGAATCAATTTAACGCCACGTTTAGACGCTGGGAGTGTGAGCGTTTCTTGCGCTAAATAATACTCTAGAAGCTCGATATCTAGCGTGTCATTCGCTTCTAATAAATAGGTGTGTAACACATTGAGTAATCGTTTATAGATAGACGTTGTTTGAGCATTTAATGAGGGGAAAGTGGCTTTTAAGGCAGATTCAAACGTGTCGTATAAAGAGCCTGATGACGCATGACTTACTTGTTCAACAAACGTTTTAATCCGTGGGTAATGCGTGAGCGGGTGGACTTTTGAGCATTCTAGAGGAATGCCAAAGTGTGGCGCTTCTAAGCGGATTCTTAGATGATGATGAGACGAAGGTGCATAAAGCACACAATCTTCTAAGGAAGCGCCCATATCAAGCGCTTCACGAACGGCCGTTAAGGCCGCATAAATTTCTTCATCTAAGGTGTCAAACGAGCCTAAGGTGCGTCTTTGCTTGGCTTCTTTCAACGGCACTTTATACACCTTCGTAAACGCACGTAAAGGCTCTGCGCAGCGTTCGATTAGTGGGTCGTGAATGTCGCCATAAAAAAGGACGTCGTAACGTGCGAAATACGCTTGTTTTTGTGGCCATTGTTTTAAAAGCGCTTGCTCTGTCAAGAATTTTTTTAACGCCCACATCTTCGTGATCATTGAGTCGTTTAAAGGCGCCTTTAACCAAGGTAAAAAAGATAGATAGCGTTTGGCAATTTCTGGGGTAGTCTTTAAGAACTGTTGGGCAGCTTTTAAGGCCCCCGGTTGATATGCGAAAAAGACCTTTTCAAAAAGGTCTTTAAGCGTAAGATACGTCACCATCCGTGGTGGGTTGAATCGGTGTTGTTGCATGATCGCCCGCTGAGCGGATGGGGTGGTCACGATCAGCCAAGGTTTATGGCTTTCGCGCTCGAGTGTTTCTAAGGTCATCTAGGAAGCCCTTTCGTTGCTTTTAAGTTTTCATAAAAACGTGCTTCCGCACTCATCATATAAGGACGGACATACAGTAAATATAAAATACCTAGCGTGAAAATACTGAGAATCAGCCAACCGATAAAGGATAAATGCAATAAAAAGAGTTGCCCTTTATGCCCTTGCATCATGGTTCTTGACTGCGTGATGGCTTGTGCTTTATCTTGCGCTTGGTCGTCTGCTAAAATATAGGGTGTCATCCAGTAAGCGTAGGCTTTGATAATGCCCGGAATGATGAGCAATAAAGCCCATAAAAAGATGAAAATATTACGCAATAATAACACGACGACGTTGTTTAAGTACCCTTCAGCCGTAAACCCGCGTAACAACACCCCTAACTCAGGGACTTGTTGGCGGTTTAAAAGGACAAACGCCCACACCATCCCAACACTGATGGGTGCTAGTAAAATGAGACCAATCCCTGAAGGCGCGAGCGCGCTCAAAAGACTCGGTGGGAGCGCTGAGATGATTAAAGCCATGCCGTAATTTTGACGCATTGCGTCTCTTGCTGATTGTTTAAGACCTCTTAAGTCCATGTGGTGCCTCCTTTATAGTTTGATGGCGAAGTTGGCCACA
>SKGG01000003.1 GCA_007117565.1 Candidatus Izemoplasma sp.
CCCTAAATCGATAAAGATTTGCGGGACGTCCACGTGTTTAGAAAAAACAAACGCTGGCGGATTCTTTTCAAACAACATCCGCACGCGAATGTGTTGGTCGCTTTCGTTGAGCCACCAGAAAAAGGTCACTTCTTTGCTGCCTAAGAGCTGGACGCGGTCTGGTTCATAAAAATCGAACATGCCCGCAAGCTCTAAGCCTGGACGCGTAATTTGAGCGAGGGTGAGTTCTTTTTCTAAACTTTCGGCCCCGCAAATGATGTCTAATCTAAACTTTCGGACTAAATCTAGGACTCTCACCATGTTAGCCCCTCCAATCTCGAGCTTGCTTTACAAGCAGCCCAATGAGATAACGCATAAAGACAAAAATGCCCGTAAAGGCCACCAGCTCTGCTGGCGAAGCAAAATTGGTGGTCGTTGGGAACAAATATTGATCAATGAAGAAAAATAAGGTCACATAACCGAAAAAGAAGATAAACCCTAATGTTTGAAAGGCCAGTTTAATGTGATGATACATAATGTACATACGTAACAACGCTTCGGCCAAAGTATACACTAAGACAAAAAGCAGTGGGACCCATAAATCGCCTTGAATACTGGCGAGATTAAAAAGCGTCGCCACGCCGTAAATAACCAACAGGTTAATCACATAGTACATCAGAAAATTAACGGTTTGGTTGGGATGAAACATCCCCCCAAATTCTAACATAATCACCGGTTTTTTCGACTGCGGAGGCTTTTTATTCCCTTGTTGGCGTTTTTTTTCCACTTCTTGTAAGGTTTGAATCAGCGTTTCGAGTTTTTCTTCGTCGCTGAGTTTTTCAAAATCCTCATCTAAAGCTTTGTGTTTTTCTTTTTTTTCTTTGTCTTTTAAAGACTTTTTGGACACATCATCACCTCGCAAGTGGTTTACGTAAATATTGACCCGTATAGCTCCGAGCTTCTAACGCGACGGTTTCTGGGGTCCCACACACCAACACTTCGCCGCCACCTTCGCCACCTTCAGGCCCTAAATCAATGACATAATCGGCGGTTTTGATGACGTCTAAGTTGTGTTCAATGACCACCACACTGGCGCCTTGGTCGACCATGCTCTTCAAGACGGCTAAAAGCCGTTTGACATCGGCCGCATGAAGCCCAGTGGTGGGTTCATCTAAAATATAAAGGGTGTCACTCGTTAAACGGCGATGCAGTTCTTTGGCGAGTTTCACGCGTTGCGCTTCCCCGCCTGATAAAGTGGGCGCTTGTTGGCCAATTTTTAAATAGCCTAACCCAACGCTTTCAATGGTCGCCAGTTTGTGCTCAATTTTAGGAATGTTTTTAAAGAAGCTAAGCGCCTCAGAGACCGTCATCTCAAGCACATCCGCAATCGATTTACCTTTGTATAACACTTGAAGCGTCTCTTGGTTATAGCGTTTCCCGCCACACGCCTCACAAGGCACATAGACGTCTGGGAGGAAGTGCATTTCGATTTTGATCACGCCGTCGCCACTGCATGTTTCACAGCGGCCGCCCTTAACATTGAAACTGAAACGTCCCTTTTGATACCCACGAAGTTTGGCTTCGTTGGTCATCGCAAACAAATCACGAATGTCATCAAAGACACCTGTATAAGTTCCTGGATTTGAGCGCGGAGTTCGTCCGATAGGAGACTGATCAATGTTAATGATTTTATCGATTAAATGGGCGTTTTCAATCGTTTCATAGCCTTTATCACGATGTTTTTTACGCGCAATTTGATGGTAAATCCCTTGGTACAAACATGCGTTCACCAGCGATGATTTCCCGCTGCCTGAAACACCGGTAACAACCGTAAATAACCCTTTAGGGAAGGCCACATCGATCTGTTTTAAGTTATTTTCATGCGCCCCTTTGACGGTCAGCCATTGATCTTTTTTAGGGGTCTTACGTACTTCAGAGACAGGGATGCTTTCTTTGCCGGATAGAAAACGTCCAGTAATGGAATGATCTGCTTTCAAAATCTCTTGGTACGTCCCTTGAAAGACCACTTCTCCACCAAATTCTCCCGCACCAGGACCAATGTCGACGATGTGATCGGCGTGTTCCATCGTTTCTTCGTCGTGTTCAACCACAATCAGAGTGTTGCCTAAATCACGCATTTTATGAAGGGTTTTAATTAACCGCATGTTATCGCGTTGATGTAGCCCAATGGATGGCTCATCTAAAACGTAAAGCACCCCGGTTAACTGTGAGCCAATTTGCGTGGCTAAACGAATCCGCTGACTTTCCCCACCTGACAGTGTCGCAGCACGGCGAGAGAGGGTCAGGTAATCTAAGCCGACGTTTTTTAAAAAAGAAAGTCGTTCATCTAGTTCTTTAATGATCATGTTTGAGATGTTGCGTTGGGTGCTATTGAGTTCAAGATTCGCGAAAAATGCCAAACACTCATGCACACTTAAATCGGTCAGTTCAATGATGTCTTTCGCATCAATTTTAACACTTAAGGCTTTCTCATTCAATTTCTTTCCGTGACAGGTTTGACACGTACTTTCACTCATCAAAGACTCGATCCACTCACGCATAAAACGCGACGTAGTCTCTATATAACGGCGCTCTAAATTGTTAATGACGCCTTCATAACGGGCTTTCTTTTCATGCTTGATTTGAGATGATTTCCCTTGAAAGCGAAAATGAATCGGTTCATCCGAGCCATAAAAAATAATCGCTTGTGCTTCGTCTGTGAGTGACGCAAACGGGACGTTGAGTTGGATACCGTAGTGTTCACAGGTGGCACGCAATTGTTTAAAATGATACGTATCGATGTTTTGCCAGCCCTTAATGGCGCCTTCTAAAATACTTAGGCGTGGATTGGGCACCAACAAATCTGGGTTAATTTTTTGTGTATAACCTAAGCCATTACACTGGGCACACGCCCCAAAAGGCGCGTTGAAGGAAAAGAGTCTTGGTTCTAACTTCCCCACCGAAAAATCGCAGTGTGGACAGCCATAGTGTTCACTAAATAAGTGACGTTCTTGTTGGTACAAGACGACCACTTTCCCTTGACTTTTTTTACTGGCGGTTTCTAACGAATCATAAAGTCTTGAACGTATGTCAGGACGTAACTTTAAGCGGTCAATGACCACATCGATGGTATGTTTTTTGTTTTTGTCGAGTTCAATGGAGCCATCTAGTTCGACCATCTCACCATTGATTAAGACGCGGAAGAACCCTTCTTTCAAAAGCTGTTCTAACAGCGCTTTATGGGTGCCTTTTTTGCCTTCAATGACCGGGGCTAACACCACTAAACGACTGCCTTCTTCCCAGGAGAGAATTTTATCGGTCATCTCTTGAATCGTTTGGGAGGTGATGGCCACCCCATGAGTCGGACAATAAGGCGTCCCAATACGCGCAAAAAGCAGTCTTAAATAGTCATAGATTTCCGTCACTGTGCCCACGGTGGAGCGGGGGTTTTTAGACGTCGTTTTTTGGTCGATCGAAATCGCGGGCGAAAGCCCTTCAATCGATTCAACGTTCGGTTTTTCTAAATTCCCTAAAAATTGACGTGCATAAGCCGAAAGACTTTCAACGTAACGACGCTGGCCCTCTTTGTAAATGGTGTCAAACGCCAGCGAGGTCTTCCCAGAGCCTGAAAGACCTGTCATGACAATCAATTGATTTTTTGGCAAGGTGATGTCAAGACTTTTTAAGTTGTTTTCTTTCGCGCCTTTGATGACAATGTCTCTCATGATGTCACCTCTTCTAAGAGGGCTAAAAACGCCGCTTCATCGATCACGGTCACACCCAAAGACTCGGCTTTCGTTTTTTTCGACCCAGCCGCCTCACCCGCAATCAAAAGATCGGTCTTTTTTGAGACCGAGCTTGAGGTCTTCCCCCCAAGTGCTTCGATGTGTTGTGCAGCTTCGGTGCGGGTCATCGTTTCTAACGACCCCGTGAGCACCACGGTTTTCCCTGTAAAATAACTTTGTTGCACGGCCTTCACGTCGGTGTCAAGACGACATCCGGCTTCTTTAAGCGCTTCTAAGAGGGCCAAATTATGCTCGTCTTCGACAAACTGACGCAAACTTAACGCCATGATTTCACCCACATCTTTCACGGCCATCAAGGCCTCTAACGAGGCCTCTATCAGTGCCTCAAGCGTGCCAAAATGTTGCGCTAAACGTTTGGCGCCCACTTCACCGATGTGGCGAATACCTAACCCAAATAAGAGTTTCTCAAGCGGTTGTGTTTTGCTTTGTTCAATGTTTTCAAGCAACTTATCAATGCTTTTTTCGCCTAAGCCAGGCAGCGCTTTAAGAGTGGCTTCGTGGGTGTGTAAACGATAGATATCAGGAATATTCTTGACCAAGTCTTCTTGGTAAAAAAGCGTCACAAGTTTGTCGCCAAAGCCTTCAATGTTCATCGCTTTACGGGAGACAAAATGACGGAGTTTTTCTTTTTGTTTCGCTTCACACGAGGCGTTCACACAATAATAGGCCGCCGCTTCCGCGTCTTTTTTTAAAGGGCTGTCACAAACAGGACAGTGTTTAATAAAAGTGACGGGTTGACTGTCTTTGGGCCGTTTATCAAGCAGCGGTTTGATGACTTCAGGAATGATGTCCCCAGCCTTTTTGATTAAGACGGTGTCGCCTACACGAATGTCCCTCTCAACCATGTACGCTTCGTTATGAAGCGTCGCTTTGGCCACCACCGTCCCAGCAACACTCACGGGCACTAAATGGGCGACTGGGGTGATTTGACCGGTCCGTCCGACTTGATAGGTGATGTCATTTAGACGGGTTTCAACTTCTTCCGCTTTAAACTTATACGCGATCGCATAACGCGGCGATTTACTGGTAAATCCAAGTGTTTCATAAAGCGCGCGTTCATTCACTTTGATGACCACACCATCAATGTCAAAGGGGTATTGATGACGGTTTTCTTCCATCGTCATCACCGCCTCGATCACGTCATCGATGCGTTTAAAATGGTGCGCATCAAAACGGACGGGGAACCCTAAAGCGGCTAACCGCTCTAAGCTTTCCATATGCGTCGCATCGCGCCAAGTTTGACTGCTGTCAAGGCCATAAATAAACCAGTCAATGTGACGTGCTTTAGCCACCGCTGCGTCGAGTTGACGCATCGTGCCTGCGGCGGCGTTGCGAGGGTTTTTAAAATGCGTTTCACCCGCATTTTGACGTTGTTCGTTAAGCGCTAAAAACGCTTTTTTGGACATATAAACTTCCCCTCGGACCTCAAGGGTGATTGGTTCAGGCAACGTTAAGGGTAAGGTGTCGATGGTTTTAATGTTGTGTGAAATGTCTTCGCCCGTGGTGCCATCCCCACGGGTTGCACCATAACGAAACACACCTTCTTCATAACATACCGTGGCGGCTAAGCCATCAACTTTGGGCTCCACCACATAAGAAACCTCACCGACCAGGTTTTTAACGCGTTGATCAAACGCGATGAGATTTTCTTCAGAGAACGCGTTGGCTAACGATCGCATCGGATGCGGGTGCGCAATCTTTTTAAAGGCTTGTGTTTCCACACTTAACCCACCCACGGTTTGCGTGGGTGAATCTTCCGTCAAGTATTCAGGATGTGAAAGTTCAAGTTGGATCAACTCTTGCATCAACGCATCAAAATCCTGATCAGAGATGATCGGGTCGTCTAAGACGTGATAGCGATGGTTGTGTGACGCAATCTCTTTTTTGAGTGCGTCAATCCGTTCTTTGACTGACATAGGCACCTACACTTTCGTGATCGCAGGGTGATCCTTCATTAAGGTTTTGAGGCCCACCCCTTGTTTAAATGCGATCGTACATTGCTCGCCTTGAATGTTGACGACAACCCCTTCGCCAAAGGCTTTATGTTGAATCTTATCGCCCGCGTGAAGGTCGTTTTCTTGACGCGTCAAGACACGGGCTTGACGGGCTTTATACGCCGCCGTTTGTTGATAGTCACGGCGATAGCGTTCGCTGTTTTTTTGTTTTTGGTTGTTCATGCCTTCAAGTTTTAAAAGACTTGAATCGATGGCTTTAATAAACTGCGAATCCGGGAACACAACACGTTGGCCATAATGCATCCGTTCGTGCGCGTTGGTGAGATAGAGTTTCTCTTTCGCACGGGTGATGCCGACATACATTAAGCGTCGTTCTTCGGCGAGTTCTTTAGCACTCTCTCTCGTTTGTTCTAAAGGGAACATGCCTTCTTCTAAAGTGACTAAAAACACGACTCTAAACTCTAGCCCTTTAGCCGCATGAAGAGTCATGAGGGCGACAGAGTTCGGGTCGTCTTCACGGTCTTCTTGTGATTTTAAGGCGATGTCTTCTAAGAGATAGGTGAGCGTAATGTCAACACTTTGATCCGGTAAGAGCTTCCGTGTTTCTTCAAACATGCTGACCAGTTCTTGAATGTTTTCTAACCGGACATCTTTTAAGTCGTCGTCTTCTAACATCTTATCATATCCGGTGTCTTTTAAGAGTGTTGTCATAAACGTCGCAAAACTATCTTCCATTAAAGGCGCTTCAAGCGCTTCAATCATGTCTAAAAACTTCGTCAGTTTCGGTAGGGCACTGCGTGGAATGAGCGGATGTTTTTGATGTATGATGGCCGCCATGCTTGACGCTTCCTTATCCGCCAGCGTACTGAGCGTTTCCATCGTTTTAGCCCCAATGCCGCGTCTAGGTTCATTGACGACACGCATCAAACTAAAGTCATCATGCGGGTTGAGGACGAGTCTTAAATAAGCCACCATATCTTTGATTTCTTTACGTTTAAAGAAGCTTAAGTTTCCGATGATTTTATACGGGATATGGCTTTGTATAAAGGTTTCTTCAAATTTTCTTGACGTGGTATTGGCGCGATACAAGACCGCCATGTCTTCATACCTAAGTCCTTGACGCGCGAGTTGTTTGACGGTGTCTGAGACGTAAGACACTTCATCACGGTCGCTATAGCCTTTATAAAAGACGATGGGCTCGCCTTCGCCTTGCGTTGAAAATAAGTTCTTTTCAATGCGTTCAGGATTTTCTTTGATGACTTGATTGGCAGCTTTTAATATGGTGTTGGTGGAGCGGTAGTTTTGTTCTAATAAAATGGTGGTTAAGTTGGGATAATCCCGTCTTAAACGGGCGATGTTTTCGATGTTCGCACCGCGAAAAGCATAGATGCTTTGATCTTCATCGCCCACCACAAAGAGATTGTGATGTTCCCCCACCAACAAACGAATCAGTTCGTATTGAATGGTGTTGGTGTCTTGAAATTCATCGACATGGATGTAAGTGAATTGTTGGTGGTACATCGCACGTACATCGTCAAAGTTTTTGAGCAAGGTGATGGTGTTGAGCAACAGATCTTCAAAATCCATCAAATGGTTGTCTTTCATCTTTGCTTGATATTTAGGCGCGATAAGTTCTAACGCGTGACGATAAGGCTCAGGCACTTGTTCCGTGTCAAGTGACCCTGATTTGGTAGCCAATAAAAAATGTTTGAGGCGCGAGGGTTTGGTGAGCTTGACATCTAATTGCACAAGTTTCATGATCGCTTTAATCATCGATAAGACATCATCGTCGTCAATGATTTGAAAGGTTTCTTTATAACCAAGCCTTGACGCATGGTCTCTTAACATGCGTGCGCACATGGAGTGAAACGTCGAAATCCACATCGTATAGGTGGACGTGTTTAAAAAAGCCGCGATGCGTTGTTTCATCTCACTCGCTGCTTTGTTCGTGAAGGTGATCGCTAAGATTTGTTCTCTTGGCACCCCTAAATTAAAAATGAGGTGGGCAATGCGTCGGGTCAAGACACTGGTCTTTCCACTGCCGGCCCCCGCCATCACCATCAGCGGTCCTTCGGTTTGAGTCGTTGCTTGGCGTTGTTGTTCATTGAGTCCTAAAAATAAATCTTCCACTTTTTTCACCTGCTTTATTATAGCAAATTAAAGCCCATTTGACGATGAAAAAGCGACCCTTTTAAGGCAATCTTTAAGAATGCTTGATCTAAAGAAATGCAAAAAAAAACCAACCATTAAGGTTGGTTTAGTTCTCTTTAATTAAAGAGCGTTGATGTTTTCGGCTTGTGGGCCTTTTGGGCTTTCAACGACATCAAATTCAACTTTTTCGCCTTCTTCTAAGGTTTTAAAGCCATCTTTGTTGATGTGTGAATAATGTGCAAATACGTCAGTGCCTTCATCGGTAGTGATGAAACCAAAGCCTTTTTCTGCATTAAACCATTTTACTGTTCCAGTCATGGGTGGTCCTCCATTCTTCTTATGGTGCTTAAAGTACTCTTTGGTAATCAGAATGGAGTGCTTAGTGC
>SKGG01000079.1 GCA_007117565.1 Candidatus Izemoplasma sp.
TAATGGGTTCATCCTACGCTGGCATTATCCAGATCAGGTAAGGTCTATTCTAGTGTCAAGAATACTCTCAGCCTGGTTCACCAAGCTCCCCTGATTTTATCGACAGTTGTATTATAACATAGAGTGATTTCAATCCTAAGATTAGGACAAAAATACTTGAAACTCGACCATGTATTCGTTCGGGTCACGGATAAAGAAATGGTAGATTTGAAAACGTTCATTGACGCTTGGTAACGTGGGGTGAAGACCCTTACTCTGTAACGTTTGATGCCATGTATCCACGCTCGTACGCTGTTCAAAGACAAACGTGATACACGCCCCACTGGTTTTATCTTTGGGATGATGCGTACAAAAGCCTATGGCTGAAGTCTTAGTCACTTCATAAATGTGACATAACGTTTGATCTTTAATTAGTTTGAGACCTAAAACACCTTCATAAAAAGCGCGTGTGCGTTCTAAATCATCCGTTTTATAAAAAGAAATGTTTTGTGTCACATTGATCAATGTTCAATGACCTCTTCAATGAGTGTCGCTTTAGGAATCACTTCATGACTGAGTGAAAACGCCTCTTTCACCTCTTTTAAGATGTCTCCAATGGCCTCTTGATTCGCATAAACAAACGCGAGTGGTTCTCCATCACCCACCACATCGCCGACTTTCTTATTGAGTACCACACCGACGTTATGATCAATTACATCTTCTTTGGTCGCGCGGCCAGCACCAAGTTTCATCGCCGCCAGTCCTATAGCTAAAGCATCGATGGCTTTAATGTAACCATCTTCATCGGCTTTGACCGCCACCACATGGGCGCTTTCGACAAACGATTCACGTTTAGGAATGCTGCCTTCTTGAGCTTCAATCATGGTTTTAAACAACTCATAAGCTTTTAAAGATTGAATGTTTTCAAGCAAGATTTCCCTCGCACCTTTAAGTGAATCGCTTAAGCCTGCGTGGTACACCAAATAGCTTCCTAACTCCACACATAGATCTGTTAAATCTTTCGGTCCTTGCCCTTGAAGCGTTTGTATGGCTTCTAATACTTCTAATTTATTGCCCACCGCAAAGCCTAAAGGTTCATCCATGTTGGTGATAAATGCGGTTACTTTCTTGCCAAAAGATTCCCCAATCGCGACCATCAAACGACTTAATTCACGGGCTTCTTCTAAGGTTTTCATGAAAGCCCCTTGACCAATTTTCACATCTAAGACGATGACGTCTGCACCACTCGCAAGCTTTTTTGACATGATCGATGAAGCAATTAAAGGGATGCTTGGGACGGTACCTGTGACGTCTCTTAGAGCGTATAATAACTTATCCGCAGGCGCTAACTTAGCCGTTTGTCCTGCGACGGCGACGTTAATTTGATTGACTTGCTCAATGAACGCTTCGTTGGTCAAGTTGACGTTAAATCCAGGAAAGCTCTCAAGTTTATCAATGGTCCCACCCGTATGACCTAGGCCTCGGCCGGATAGTTTTGCGAACTTGACTCCTGCACTCGCAACCAGCGGCGCTAAGACTAACGTCGTTTTGTCACCCACTCCACCAGTCGAATGTTTATCAACTTTGATGCCTTCAATGTCACTTAAATCAAGTGTGTCACCTGTGTTTAAAATGGCTTTGGTTAAATGGGCGGCCTCTTCGTCGGTCATGCCGTTTAAATAAATCGCCATCAACAAAGCACTGACTTGATAATCTGGAATGGCACCTTCATTGTAGCCTTCAACAAAGAAGGTAAGTTCGTCTAAAGACAACGCGTGTTTGTCTCTTTTTTTTTCGATAATGTCTATCATTCTCATCGTGCTCACCTCATTACTTTTGATTAAACTCATTGAGTTTTTCTTGTATCATACTGCGGATGTGTTCACTTAGTTCTGAAGAACTCATACTCTCGTAACTTTGTGGTTCTAATAACGGAAAGAAATGTAAATAAATGCGTTGTGATAAAAACGGCCAATGTTTCCAAGTGTTGTAAGACCCGTCAATGACCCCTACAAGAATGGGTGCCTTGGGCTTTGTTGCTAATTTCAGCGCGCCTGCTTTAAAGGGTAACATTTTGTGACCATGTGAACGAGTGCCTTCAGGGTAAATGCCCACAGACACGCCGGATTTATACACATTGATGCCTTTAATGATCGCTTCTACGGCGCTGCGATCGTTTTCACGATACATCGGAATGTTGCCTAGGGCGCGTGCTGCTCCTCCTAAGATGGGCCACGTAAACAACTTATGTTTAGCAATGAATACAAAAGGACTTGGTAAGAGCGCCTTGTGAATGACTGTATCATAATTCGCTTGGTGATTGGCGACTAAAATGAACGGTTTATCCGGCACATTTTCAAGGCCTGTCACGGTTAGTTTTAACCGTAGTAAACGAATCACTAAACGCATGTATGAATCAACAAACCGATGATGAGCCCTACTTTCGGTGTAGACCCCTTTAAAAAGACGCCCATACACTTCGAGTGATAAAGCAAAGATTAAAAGTGTCAATGCGAAATAAACAACAACCCCTCCAAAAAGAATGACAAAAAACGCCACGGAGAAAAGGGCGGGTTGAACAATGAAATAGGTTAGGGCAATGAAGCCAAACCAAAGCATTAAATAGATGAGGGTTGCCATGAGTTCTTCCTTTCATAAACGGCATAGGTTAACACACCTTGTGTGTGTTTTTCCAACAATTGCCAATGATTCCAGTCAACCTTAGGGAAGTAAGTATCCCCTTCATAGGTTTCATTAATGTGAGTAATATACAGTCGATCACAATAGGGTAAGGCGGTTTCATAAACTTTAGCGCCACCAATGATAAAGAGGGGTGAATCTTTAGGATAGGAAGTTAGAAAATCGTCTAATCGATCAATCACTTCTGCATCTTTTAGATTTTTAAGTGTCGTTGAAAGCACAATATTTCGCCGGTTAGGCAGTGCCTTTCCTAACTGTTTTACAATGCTATCATAGGTCTTACGTCCCATCAATACTGTTTGATTGAGAGTGACACGTTTAAAATACGCAAGATCTTCAGGATAATGCCAAGGTAACACGCCATTTCGACCTATCAGCGATGTGTTGTCCATCGCCACAATCGCCGCAATCACACGCTGACCTTCGCTTTAATGGCGGGGTGAGGATGATAATCTTCGAGTGTAAAATCCTCATACTTAAAGTCTAAAATATGACGAACGTCTGAGTTGATAACCATCGTAGGTAGAGTTCTAGGTTCTCTTGAAAGTTGTAAGTTTAAAGCTTCTATATGATCGTTATAGATGTGTGCGTCGCCTAAGGTATGAACAAATGTTTTGGCTTTGAGCCCAGTTACCTGTGCGACCATCATCAGTAACAACGCATAAGACGCGATGTTAAAAGGCACACCCAAGAAGATGTCCGCACTACGTTGATACAGCTGCAGTGACAAGTGTTCGCCTTCGACGTAAAACTGAAACATCATGTGACAGGGTGGTAAAGCCATTTGTTCGATTAGCGGGGGATTCCAACTGTTGACGATCAAACGTCTTGAATGGGGGTTTTCTTTAATCTCATTAATCACCCAAAGCAGTTGATCAACAGAATCCTGTTTCCCTTCAAAGTGACGCCATTGTTTGCCATAAACCGGGCCTAAATCACCCCAAGTTAAAGCGAACTGCTCATCACTTTTAATTTTTTCAATAAAGGTTTCTAAACTTTCACCTTGAAAATGGGGACTTTTTTGATAAACAGCATAAGGCCATTCATTCCAAATCCGGACATTTTCTAAGACTAAAGGACGAATGTTTGTTGATCCTTGGATGAACCATAAAAGTTCATGAATAATGCTTTTTAAGTGGACTTTTTTTGTGGTTAATAAAGGGAATCCTTCATCCAAATCAAAGCGCATTTGATAACCAAACACAGAACGGGTCCCTGTGCCTGTACGATCAGATTTTGACACGCCATGTTCAAAGACGTGATTCACTAGGTCATGGTATTGTTTCACTCTCATCACTCCTCTCCCAATTATAGCATAACTTGCCATATTTTGAGGGTCATAAAAAAAGCGTCTGACATGCGTCAGACACTTTCTTGACTTGGCTTCTTGTGTTGGATAAAGCTGATCTTTTCTGCGACTACTTCTGGATAAGAAAATGACTTATCTTCTTCATAATTGAACGTCTTTTGAGACAACCGGCCGCGAACACCAACGACAGACCCTTTTTGACAATACTGCACCGTGTTTTCGGCAATGCCATCCCATAACGTACAACGAATAAAGTCAGTATCGTAATTACCAGTTTCTGCGTTTTTATAACTTCGTTGCAATGCCAATGTTAACGTAGTGACTGCCTTTCCTGAATCGAGTGTTCTTAATTCTGGGTCATAAACGATGCGACCCACTAATGTCAATGTGTTTACCATAAAGCCTCCTTTTTTTTGCTCTAAGTATACATAGACATTTCATACTCAGCAACTCGACAACTTTCATGCTAGAAGAAAATTTCTATTACAAAACGGGCGTTTTAAAAGAAAAAACAAGTCATTTTGACTTGTTTTAGTCTTTTTCATGAAAAATCATCTTAAAAATAAGTGGTTAGAAACTCATTTCAACGTCTTGGCGTTTATTTTCATCCGCTTCAAAGAACTTCTTACGACTCATGTTTATCACACCAGCAACGATGCTGGTTGGGAAGGTGACGATGCGCTGATTAAGCGCTGAAACATTGGCGTTGTATAAACGACGTGCGGCTTGTAAATGTTCTTCGACGTTGTTGATTGAATTCTGTAAGTTCACAAAAACTTTCTCAGCTTTCAAATCAGGGTACGCTTCGACTGCCACATTAATGCCTGATTGAACTTCGTTCATGCGTCCCATGAACTCTTGTTTTTGTTCAAGTGACAACTCTTTTGGCAATCCTGCGCGCCACTTAACGACTTTTTCAAAGGTCTCCGCTTCGTGTTTCGCATAACCCTTGACGGTTTGAACAAGTTTACTTAAAGCATCAAAACGTTTCGTTAACGCGACATCGATGCCTGATTCGGCTTCTTCCACCTTAACTTCTTTACGCTTTAATAGGTTCATCGTTGCGATAAACCACCCGATGGGGAGCAGTAAAATAACCCCAATAATAATGAGTACAATTACAAAATCTGGCATGCTTAAACCTCCTTGAATATTCTTTTATTAATTTTCAGTTCATCCACAATGTTGTAGAGGACCTGTAAATCTTCACGGAATGCTTTTAGTAACGCTTCGTCTATTTTTCTAAACAGACTGATGGTAAAGTTGCTCTTATTATTGTTGATGGCCATGTGTAGTTGATTATCAACGAAGGAAAACCCTATTTTTCCTGGGTGCGCCTTCTCGATCGCCATGAGCCGTTCTTGAAACTGTGGTGTTAAAATATAAAATGCCGTGTGTTGATTTGTGGTATAGGTGTTAAACTTCTTATTAAAATCAATTGATTCTAATTTGACGCGATCATAACGTCGACGTGATTGAGGCCGTTGATTCTCAAGGACTTGTAAAAACCCGTCAAAATCTTTGTTAAAATCAAAGACATACATTTGGCCTTTAAAGTACGTCACATAATAGGTTTGGGTTCCGTTTTTGGTTTGTCTTTGTCGGCGCTCTTGAAGTTGGATGTCACTGGCTTCAAACTTGATGCCGTCAATTTTCCCTGTCAATAAGTCTTCACTGTGGAAACGATCCGCTTTTTTCAAGAACTCACAATGGTACACTTGAGCCGGTGATAAGCCGCGTTTCGGATCATAATACCCATCTTCAATCCATTCACTAATAAGGTCTTTTAAGTAATCGCCTTTAAATTTCTTGACAACGGATGAAAACTGGGCATAGCCAAAGACGCCTAGTAATACCCCAATAATGATGACCCCGATGAAGACTTCAAACCCACTCGTAAGTGCGTTCGCTGCAATAAAAAGGCCAAGCATTCCAAGAATGGCAAGGGCTCCGCCAATGATAATAAACTTTTCACTGCGTGCTTTTTTATTTTGATAGTAACTGAGTTTATCGTTCATAATTACCTCCCAATGCCATTATAACCAAACTACGCTTAAAAAACTATGTTTATTTTTCCTTTACGTGACGCGGTGTCAGCCACACATAAGACCAACGTTCAGGTGCCTTCATTGCTTTAGCAACCGGCATCAAACTTTCAAAGGTAATGGTTTGTGCGAGTGTGAGCAACTCATAAAGGTTAATGCCTTCTTGAATGTAGCGTGTAAATTGATGTGCCACAAATTCTAAACTATCTAAACTTTGAATAAACGTCCCAATCATTTGACGATGAACACGAATGAAATCCGCTTTGTCTAAACTTAACTCTAATTCGTTGATTTGGGCTTCTAACTGTTCAATAAACACCTCAGGTTGATGTGTTTCAGAGCCGATAAGCGCGTGGGCTGTTTGTGAATCAAACGCTGTTTCTACGCCATAAGAGTCATTTATAACACCTTCATCGAGCCATCTCTCATACGTCGATGAACTTAAGCCGAAAACCAAATCTAAGATGATGGATTGTCTTAGCTGATGCACCACAATCGCTTCTTTCGTATCTTCAATCAACGGAAGTTTGACCCCAAATAAAACGTTTGGAGTTAACACATCTGCGCGCAGAGTAGTTGCTTTAGATACGACCTGATTTGGTTCATCCACCGTGAGTAAGTGGACCTTTTTAGGGGCTGGTGGTCCAAGGGTAATCGTTTTTTCTAAGATTTCAAAAAGCGTTTCAGGGTCATGATCTCCGACAATGACAAGTGTCGCTTTTTCAGGCGCATAAAAACTCTGATGGGCTTTCTTTAAATCTTCGATGGTAAAGTTTGCGATCGTTTCGCGCGTCCCTAAAATCTCTTCTCTAATCGGATGATGATGAAAGAGATTTTCAAGCAAGGCATAGTATTGTAAGTAATAAGGATCATCGTTATGCATGTTGAGTTCTTCTAAAATAATGCCCTTCTCTTTCTCAATCCCTGAAGGCGTAAAATGAGGCAAGAAAAACATGCTGGTGAGCGCTTGAATGTTTTCATAGAGATGATTGGTTGAACTGAAAAGATACGTCGTTTGATGGGCTGAGGTAAAGGCGTTGATGTTGGCATCATGTAAGGCAAAGAAACGACTGAGATCTTCTCCGTCTTTTTCAAACACTTTATGTTCAAGAAAATGAGCCGTTCCTGCGGGGAGTTCAAAGATATTACCATTTAACTGTACTTTACGGTGCACCGAGCCAATCGGTGCCGTGAGTGTCACATACGTTTTCGCAAAGGCCTCTTTACGAATAAAATAGCACGCTAAACGTCCTTGAAGATGATGGTGATACACGACTTCGTCATAGGCTTTGTAACTGTGTTTGACCATGGTCATGACCCCCAAGCGTAAAGATAGTAAGGCGTTTCAGTCGCTTAGCTAAAAGCATAATGTCTGAAGTGTTGACAGCGTCAATGCGCTCAAGGATGTTTTCTAAAGCGAAAGGAATGTCTAAAAGATCTTCACGCATCATGCGATAAGATAACACTCTAGGCGAATCGTAGCTTTGAGCCACCCCATGTCGCAAGGTCTTTTTTGCGAGGGATAGATCCTCGTCACTGACAGGGTCTGTCTTTAAACGATCGATGGTCGTCTCTACAATGCTTACGGCTTTCTCTAAATTTTCAAATGAAAGACCGGCTTGAACCGTCAACAAACCCCAGGCGGGTGAGAGATTTGAATGGACATCATAGGCCATACTATGTTTTTCACGAATGTCTTGAAACAGCCATGATTCACTGCCGTCACCAAGAATTTGATTCATAACAATCACCACATAGTACGCCTCATCGCCAGGAAACACTGGACAATCATAAGCGATGTATAACCGTTCTTGAGTCACTTGGTCCTTAACATAACGAGGCGTCAATGGTTGGTGTTTGACTTGGTGGACAAACGAAGGCCAAGTAGGCTTTCTACTTAATAAATCGAAAGCATCAAAAAA
>SKGG01000013.1 GCA_007117565.1 Candidatus Izemoplasma sp.
CGATTGCAAGACTTATCCCTTACATAGCATGGTGAATAACAAGTTTATTCACACATCCCCTTCCTTAATCCGCCGTGAGGCGGATTTTCCCTTTTTATAGGGATTTTTCTTGAGGGTCATGGTGGGTATGATATAATAACGTGGGATGTGATTAATATGGGTTTTTTTAAAAACTTATTCCAATCTAAAAAGCAAAAACAACAAGCACAAAAATACCGTATCGGGATGGCGAAAGCACGCGATCATGTGTTTAGCGAACTCGCCGATATGTTACAAGCCAACCGCTTAGATGAAGCGTTTTTTGAAGCGCTTGAAGAGCTCTTTATTTTTGCGGACATGGGCGTGGATACCTCACTTGCCTTGGTCGAAACACTGCGTGAAAAACTACCTAAGGTAGATTTAGAAGACGCGGAAGCGCTCAAAGAAGCGATTGTTGAAACGTTGTTTGATCACTACGTTAAAAGTGAGATAGTGGATACGAACTTAAATGTCAAAGCGAGCCCTTCGGTCCTGTTGTTTGTCGGCGTAAATGGGGTCGGGAAAACGACCACCATTGGAAAAGTAGCAAAACAATTGAGGGACCAAGGAAAGACGGTCATGTTGGTAGCGGGCGATACGTTTCGTGCGGGTGCGATCAATCAGTTAAAGATTTGGGCGGAACGCACCAACAGTGAGTTTTACGCCAAAAGTGAAGGCTCTGATCCTTCCAGTGTAATGTTTGAAGCGATCAAAAAGGCGCGCGAAGCCTCGATTGATGTCCTGTTATGTGACACCGCAGGGCGCTTACAAAATAAGAAAAACTTGATGGAAGAACTGGCCAAAATGCGCCGCGTGATTGAGCGTGAAGTTGAAGGTGCGCCCCATGAAACCTTGTTGGTGTTGGATGCGACGACCGGTCAAAACGGCTTATCTCAAGCGCGTATTTTCGATGAAGTGACCGATTTATCAGGCTTAATTTTAACCAAACTTGATGGGTCGGCGAAAGGCGGGATTGCCTTAGCCATCAAAGATCAGTTTGACATTCCCATTAAAATGGTGGGTTTAGGCGAAAAAGTCGAGGACCTCATGTATTTCGACATCGAAGATTATATTTATGCCTTACTTGCGGACGTGTTTTAATGGAAACCATTCAAAAGCACGATCGTGTCAATCAATTGCTAGGGCATTATAAGCCACTTTTAACTCCTAAACAACAACGGATTTTAGAATACTATTTTGAAGAAGATTACTCGTTAGCGGAAATTGCTGAGATTTTAACCATCAGCCGTAACGCTGTGCACGATCACATCAAAAAAGCGCATGAGAAAATGGAAGACTTTGACGCTGTTTTACAATTAACGTCGTTGAGTCAAGAACGGTCAACGCTCGTCGAGGCGCTTGAAAAAACGGACCTTACAGAAGCTCAAAAAGCACTTTTGAATCAACTGAAGAAGGTGATATAAATGGCATTCGATCAACTCTCTGATCGACTACAGATGGCCTTGCGTCGTGTGCGCGGGAAAGGCCGTTTAACTGAAGCTGACATTGAAGCCATGATGCGTGAAATTCGCTTATCCTTACTTGAAGCGGATGTCAACTTTAAAGTCGTCAAAGAATTTACCAACCATATTAAAGAAGAAGCCCTTGGCGACCGCATTTTAAAAGGGCTCAACCCTTCCCAACAAGTCGTCAAAGTGGTCAACGACGCGCTGGTCGATTTACTTGGAAAAGAAACCAGTGTTTTTGCGTTAAAACAATCAGGGTCTACCCACATTTTACTCGCTGGTCTGCAAGGGTCAGGGAAAACGACGTCTGCGGGGAAACTGGCGAAATACATTCAAAGCCAACATCAAAAAAAGGTGTTGTTAGTAGCTCTAGACGTGTACCGTCCTGCGGCCGTTGATCAGTTAGTGACGCTTGGGCGTCAACTCAACATTGATGTCTTTGAGATGGGAACCACTGAAAGTCCTGTCACGATTGCTAAAAAGGCGATGCAACATGCGCAAACGGAAGGCCATGACGTTTTAATTTTTGATACCGCTGGACGCTTACACATCGATGAAGCGATGGTCGATGAAATCAAGCAAATCAAAGCCGCTGTGAAGCCAGATGAAACCTTTTTAGTGCTGGATGCGATGACGGGTCAAGACGCCGTCAGTGTGGCCGATCATTTCCATAAAAATTTAACCTTAACAGGCTCGATTTTAACCAAACTTGATGGGGACACACGCGGCGGTGCTGCCTTAAGTTTACGTAAAGTTACGCAAGTTCCGATTAAATTTATGGGGACCGGCGAAAAACTGGATGCCTTAGAAGTCTTCCATCCGGAACGAATGGCCAGCCGTATTTTAGGCATGGGTGATGTCTTGACCTTGGTCGATAAAGTCACCGAAAACGTCAGTGAAGAAGACATGATGAACATCATGGAAAAAATGATGTCAGGCAAGTATAACTATGAGGATTTCTTAAAACAAATGAAGATGATCAAACGCATGGGCTCTTTAGGTGGGCTCATGAAATTGATTCCTGGGGCGTCTAAAATGCTCGGCAAACAAGACATCGATGATAAGAAGCTTGTCACCTTAGAAGCGATCATTCAATCGATGACCAAAGCGGAACGAAAACAACCCACGTTGATTAAACAAAGTAGTTCAAGACGTCGGCGTATTGCTTCAGGAAGTGGGCGCTCTGTGGCTGAAATTAATCGTTTAATTGACACGCTCGAACAACAAACCCAAGCGATGAAACGTTTATCCAGTGTGGACCCTAACACGGTCAATCCAAACAACCCCATGGCCGCACTCGGACAAGGTCCAAAAAAGAAACAGAAAAAAGGTAAAGGCAAAAATCGCGGCGGATTCCGCCTGTAAAAAAATCACGTCAGGAAATCTATTCCTGACGTGTTTTTATAGCGCAAGTGTTCGGTCTTTGGTAAAGACAACGGTTAACCATACTTGTGTTTTGGCTAGGTTGTGAAGTTCTTTATCTAACGAACGTCTCAGATGATCTTGACGAGTAATCGAGTCAAAGGCGTCGGTCTGGCCGACCACAAAATCAATGTCAACATACAACATCCGACCATTGAGTGAAAGTCTGACAATGGCCTCATCAAATTGATGTGTGGCACGTATGATTTCAATTTTTTGGTTAATTTTAGTCGTGAGCTTGGTGTTTGGTGCGGCGCCCATCAACTGTAGAACTTGGATTTTGAGTTCCGCAAACGATAAATAGATAAAGTAAACGGAAACCACCATGACCATGATGGGGTCAACGTACAAAGCCGCAAAAGCCGTAGCCTCAAAAAATGAGAGCCCATAGGCAATGACAAAGGCTAAGAGTACGGCAACTGTAATCCAACCATCTAAACGCCACTGATAACGATCGGCTTTTAAAAGCGGTGAGCGAACATGTTTTAGCCGATGCGATAAGTAAGCACTCATTGTAAAGCACACCAGAATCGTCACCACCGTGTAAGCGAGCGCCCACTCTAAACGCATGATGCGTCCACCCGTAAAGAGCGCCACGGAAGCTTGCCAAATCGAAATTCCAATAATCATTAACAACAACAGATAATTCATCATTAAGACCAACGGCTCAACACTCGCTTTACCGTAATGGTAACGTTTCGGATCGTCTTGTTTTAAAAAACGACTCACCATCAACATCACCAGCGACATCAACACACCAGCAAAGGAATAAAGACCATCAAAAATCAACATTTGTGATCGTGCAAAAACGCCCATACTAATGCCAAACAAGGCCATAAAAAGGGCGCCATAAAGGGAAACTTTTAAATCACGTTCTTCTGTTTTCATGAGTCACCTAACGTGTTTAAGGTAGCCGTTTAAATAACGGATGACGCCGTCTTCTTTGTTCGTGTAGTCTGTGACATCGTTTGCGAGAGCCTTTAAAGGCTCAACCGCATTTTTCATTGCGACACCCCAACCCGCGGTGCGAATCAGTTCAAAATCGTTGATGCCATCGCCAAAGGCGATCACATCCTCGAGTGAAAACCCTAAATGAGATGCGACCATCTTAAGCGCTTCACCTTTATTGGTTTGTGGCGTGTAAAGTTCGACAATCGCATAGTCCTGACTGCCCCAGTTACGGGCTAAAAGGATGCCTTTATAGTGTTCGTTGACGTGATGAACGATGTCATCCCCATGCGTGTGTTCGGCGATGATGATAAAGCCGTTGGTGGGACCAGGGAGCGTCTTCTCAAAAGGGCCAACAAAAAGTTGGGCGCCATTTTCTAAATGTAAAAAGTCATAAAGCCGTTCATCGTCAACCAATAAATAGACGTCGTCTTTGATTTCACAAAACGCATTTAAGATGATGTCTTGATGATGTCTAAAAACCTCTAAAATAGCGTCTTTTTCTAACCATAAGGTTTGATCGTCAAACGCGGGGTCGTGTTTGTTTGTGATGATGCCACCATTATAGTTAATCATCGGTGTTTTTAGGCCCAACATATCGTAAAAGCGTTCACTGCTGCGAAACGGACGACCGGTCGCAATGACTAAGGTATGCCCCTCGTCTTGAAGGGCTTTTAAGGCGTTTACTGTGCTCGTTTTTAAAGTCGTCCAGTCATAGAGTAACGTACCGTCTAAATCGAGCGCGATTAAATGTTTTTTCATTTTTTCACCATCGTGTTTTAAGCTAGTCAATCTTCTATATCATAGCACAAAATGCACGGCGATTCACGTCGTGTGATGTATGAATACGCTTTTCTTAGCCTTTGTGTCGGGTGAGCTTTTTTTATGATATAATATTTTATACAATCTACGGTTGAAGAGGGATGGTCATGTTTGAACTTAGTCTTTCAGAATTGATCAGTTTTTTGCTAGGCGGCCTCTTTGGCGTCTTGCTTTTTTCGTTTATTTATGTCTATTTTTTAGTCCGTGGGATGCGCGTCGATACCAAAAAAACGAAGCGTGCGTCACAAGACATTGATGAAACGTATTTAGCGCAAATGATCAAAGACGCGCAAGACCAGTTTAAAGACAGTTATCACAAAGAACATTTCTCCAAAGAAGTCTTTGGTGTATCGATGGAGTTAGTTGAGAAAATCTCAGCGTATTATTATCCGGCATCTAAACATCCATTGTTGGAACTGAGTGTGGACGAGATGCTGGCGTTAACCGATTATATCAATCAGCGTTTAGACGGTATCTTAAATCAAAAAATACTCAAAAACACCAGGCATATTCGTGTCAGTAAATTTGTTGAAGCGTATGAATTCAAACAACGTATTGAACAACAAAAGTTTGTCAAAGCCGCACGTTCAAAAGCGTTTAGAAATACGACGAAAATTGCCTTTGGTGTGATGAATGCGTTTAATCCAGTGTATTGGTTTAGACGACTGGTGATCACCACCTCAGTCGATTTCATGACGCATAAAATTGCCCGCACAATGATTGCGATCGTTGGCGAAGAAACTGCTAAAGTTTATTCTAAAAAGCTCTTTAATCAAGCACCAGAGTTTGACCTCGTTGAACGAGAACTCTTAGCGCTCGATAAAGAAATGGCGCATCATGAAAACACTTAAGTCTTACGCTGAGTGTGAAGACTTCATTCAGTCTGAACGTGTTGTTACGCTGTTATTCATGGATGAGTCTTGTCCAGATTGTGCCCTTTTAAAACCAACTCTACCCGCCTTAAGCGAGGCTTTAGCGTCCCAAATTGCTTGGGTAGAACGCAAAGATGTGCCCTTCATGGTTAAACATTATGAGGTCTATGGCGTGCCAAGCATCCTCATCTTTAAAGCACAAAAAGAAATTGCCCGCTGGGTAGATCGTACACCCAAACGAAGCGATGAGTTGTTACACTTTATCACACGTTATCTTTAAGGAGGCCGTGTATGTTTTGGCCATTTAAACGCCGCGTAAAAAAGCTCTCTTTACCCATTCAAAGAACGAAAGATGAGACCCCTTTTACGCTGTATGAAATCTTAACAGAAGAACAAAAAAGACGTTATCAACGCGACCGCTTTGTGTCGCCTATTTTTGGTCATCATGTCAAAGATGACGTCGTGGTGCCTATTATGGTCCGTAGCCAAATGGACATGGATAAACTGGATCCTTTCCGCACCAAGCCACGTTTAACGCCTGAAGAGCGAAAACGGAAATACGGCAGTGAGTATCCTGAATTTGACATTATTCGCGGGAAGAACTTACAGGAAGTGCTTTCCAGTCAACATGACTATCAACACCGTAAGAAACCACAGCCTAAAGAAACCTCTCCAGCGACACAACAATCCTATGAAGCGCCACCTAAAGCACCGCAAAACTCAATCTATCAACAGACAGAACCTACTGAATACGCTCATACACCCCAAGCACCCGTGCACGAAAACAACCTAAGTGAGACCCCTAAACAAGCACATAAAGCGACGCCTACCAGCCAACAAAAAAGCTATCAATACCCACCCATCAGTCTTTTTAAAATTCCTAAAGAAGAGAAGATTGATGTGAGTGAGTCGTTAGAAAAACAAAAAGCCATCATCGATCAAACGTTTGAAGACTTCGGGGTGGGGGCTCATGTCCATGCGACCACGCAAGGGCCGACCGTGACACGTTTTGAAGTGGTCTTAGAATCGGGTGTACGCATCAGTAAAGTGACCCAACTGGCAGACAACTTAAAAATGAATCTATCCGCAGAGCAAATCCGCTTAGAAGCACCGATTCCAGGGAAATCCACCGTTGGCATCGAAGTGCCTAACGAAAAACGACAAACGGTGCATTTTTACCATTTACTTGAGCATCCTAATTTTAAAAACGCCGATGAACCTTTGACAGTAGCGCTGGGTAAAGACATTGACGGCAACGTCATTGTCACCTCCATTAAAGCGATGCCTCATGGGCTGGTGGCGGGTCAAACAGGCAGTGGTAAAAGTGTTAACATCAACACCCTTCTTGTTTCCTTGTTGTTAAATTATAGTCCAGAAGAACTTAAGCTGATTTTAGTGGACCCCAAAATGGTCGAACTGACGTCTTATCAAGATTTACCCCATCTTTTAACCCCTGTCATCACCGATGCCAAAGCCGCGACAGCGGCGTTGAAATGGGCGGTTGATGAGATGGAGCGTCGCTTTAAAATGTTTGCGGATAATCACGTTAGAGACATTGAAGGACTCAATCAACAACGGGGCGATGTGATGCCTTATGTCGTCATTATTGTCGATGAGTTAGCCGATCTCATGATGGTCGCCTCCCAAGCGGTGGAAGAATCCATCATGCGTTTAACACAAAAAGCACGCGCCGCAGGCATTCATTTAATTGTTGCGACACAGCGTCCTTCCACCGATGTCATCAAAGGGACCATCAAATCAAACATCCCCACACGCATCGCCTTCAGTGTGGCTTCACACATTGATTCACAAACCATTTTAGATTCAGCGGGCGCTGAAAAACTGATTGGTAAAGGCGACATGTTGCTGTTAACCAACGGCAAAGGCAAGCGCCGTTTACAAGGGGCTTATGTCAGTGATGACGACATTTTATCGATTACTGATTTCATTCGTAAACAACGTGCCCCGGATTACTTATTTACGGCTGAAGAACTTTTAGAAAAAGCGGCAAACACGTTCGAAAACGATAGCTTACTCTTAGACGTGGCGCGCTTTGTGATTGAACAACAAGAATGCAGCATCAATAAAATCATTAAAATGTTCTCGATTGGTTTCAACCGTGGACAAAGCATTGTCAGTTCTTTAGAAGCCGCGGGCATCGTTGGCATCAACCAAGGGTCCAAAGCCCGTGAAGTGTTGGTCGATGAAGAAACAGCAACGGAGATTTTAGAGAGAATGAGTGGGTTATAATGACAGAACAACCTTCCGTCTCTAGGCGCCGTAAGCGCCTTTTAAGACGGGTTAAGCGACGGGC
>SKGG01000042.1 GCA_007117565.1 Candidatus Izemoplasma sp.
ATGCCGGTGGTGGTGGCGTATTGATAGGGCGTTGGATCGTCAGGCTTGTTCCGCTGTTGAATCAAAAAATGGCCGTCTTCGTAGCGACACCATGCATGAATTACACGAGCGTATCCCTTGGCTTGCTTGAGTGCATCGCGACGAATCGTTTGATGGATGGGTTGGTCGTTATAATCAAACAGTTCTAAGTATTCCATCGCACCCTCCTTAAGAAGAAAGCCCTCCATGAGGAAGGCTTTATTTTGCAATATCTTGCGCACGTGTTTCTCGTATCACGGTCACTTTAATGGTTCCAGGATAAGAAAGTTGTGCTTCAATTTTACCTTTAATTTCACGGGCAATTTTATGAGCCATGGCATCATCCACTTGATCAGGTTTGACAATGATTCTAACTTCACGTCCGGCTTGAATCGCATACGCTTGTTCAATGCCTTCCGCACTGGTTGCAATTTCTTCGAGTTGTTCTAAACGTTTAATGTAAGAATCTAAAGATTCACTGCGTGCGCCTGGACGTGCCGCACTTAATGCATCAGCAGCTGCAACGAGCACCGCGATGATGGTTTGCGCTTCGACGTCGCCGTGGTGCGATTGAATCGCATCAAGCACCGCGAGTGGTTCTTTATAACGCGAAGCAATGTTATAGCCGATTTCAACGTGTGACCCTTCAATTTCATGGTCGACCGCTTTCCCAATATCATGGAGTAAAGCCGCCCGGCGAGCGAGCATTTCATCTTCGCCAATTTCAACGGCCATTTTGCCTGCTAAGAAGGCACATTCAATGCTGTGTTTTAAAACGTTTTGACCATAACTGGTCCGGAAATGAAGACGTCCTAAGAGTTTAACTAAATCAGGATGGACGCGTCCAACACCAACTTCAAAGACCGCTTCTTCACCTTTATCGCGCATGAAACGTTCGACTTCTTCACGATTCTTTTCAACCACTTCTTCAATGCGACCTGGATGAATCCGGCCATCACTGACGAGTGTTTCGATAGAACGTTTGGCGATTTCACGTCTGACTGGGTCAAACCCACTTAAGACGACGGCTTCTGGCGTATCGTCAATAATTAGATCAACACCGGTTAAAGCTTCGATGGTACGAATGTTTCTACCTTCACGGCCGATGATGCGGCCTTTCATGTCGTCGTTGGGGAGTGCGACAACACTCACGGTACGTTCACTTGTGACATCTTGAGCGTATTTTTGCATCGCTGATGCCAATAAATGTTTCGCTTTCTTATCAACTTCCGTTTTCGCTTTTTCTTCTTCTTCTTTAATAAAAATGGCGATCTCTTGTGCCATTTCCGTTTCTACTCTAGAAAGAATAAGTTGACGTGCGTCCTCGGTTGATATTTGAGCAATTTCTTGTAATTTTGCGTTTTGTTCTTCTAGTAGTTGGTCTAGTTTGCTCTCTTTGCCATCCAATTGTTGTTTACGTTGTTCAAGCGCCTCTTCTTTACGATCGATGTTATTTTCGCGCTTATCAAGGTTCGTCGAGCGATTATCGAGCGTTTGTTCTCGTTGAAACAATTTGTTTTCTAAAACAGTCACTTGACCTTTACGCTCTTTGATTTCTTTATCAAACTCTGTGCGTAAATTGTGAATGTCTTGCTTCGTTTCTAAAAGCGTTTGTTTTTTCGTCTTTTCCGCGGTTTTAAGCGCGTCATCAACAATCTCTTTTGCTTCAGCTTTGGCTTTATCAAAGCCTTTTTCAACTAAAATGGCACGGGCTACGACCCCAGCGATAACCCCGATAATTAAAAACAGCAAACTGAGAACAACCAACATGAGAATATCTTCCATGTTATGTCCTCCGTTCAGATTTAATTGCGTTTAATTTAACAATAGCTTGCGCTATGAGTAGAAACTTATAATACTTTTCCATTATACATGAAAGGGTTCCCTAACGTCAATGAAAAGCATCTGAAAACCCATAATAAAAAGCGCCCATTTAATGGGCGCTAGACGTTTATTTAGACGCTAATTTTTCTCTAATTTGTTGCATTAAAGTTTCTTGTAAAGCGGTATTTTCTTTTAAATATTGTTTGACATTTTCGCGGCCTTGCCCGATTTTCTCTTCGTTATGAGAGAACCAAGAACCACTCTTTTGAATCAGATCATATTCAAGCGCTAAATCTACGATTTCGCCCGTTCTTGAGATACCCTCGCCATAAACGATGTCAACTTCAGCCACTTTAAAGGGCGGTGCGACTTTATTTTTAACCACTTTAACTTTCGTTCGGTTACCGACAATGTCGGTGCCAATTTTTAATTGTTCACCACGACGAATCTCAATCCGAATGCTGCTGTAAAACTTCAAGGCACGGCCCCCTGGGGTCGTTTCAGGATTCCCAAACATAATGCCCACTTTTTCACGAATTTGGTTAATAAATATCGCGATGGTGTTGGACTTACT
The DNA here is from genome assembly GCA_007117565.1 of Candidatus Izemoplasma sp. The sequence goes on from SKGG01000042.1 coordinate 2,417, forward strand.
AATGACGCCTGAAAGTTTACGCATGGCTTGAGACATTAAACGAGCTTGCAATCCGACATGAGAACTTCCCATATCGCCCCGAATCTCGGCTTCAGGCACCAAGGCTGCCACACTGTCAATGACTACGATGTCAATCGCGCCACTACGAATGAGCGCTTCAGCAATCTCTAGCGCTTGTTCCCCTGTGTCTGGCTGTGAAATGATGAGGTTGTCTGTATCGACGCCTAAGTTTTTAGCGTATTTTGGGTCTAAGGCATGCTCTGCATCAATGAACGCTGCGTAACCACCGAGTTTTTGAGCCTCCGCGATGGCATGCAAAGCAAAGGTTGTTTTACCACTGGATTCAGGCCCATACATTTCAACGATGCGTCCTTTTGGATAGCCGCCAATGCCTAAAGCATCATCCAGCGTTAATGACCCACTTGGAATGCTTTCAATGTTGCGATCACTGGCGTCTGAGCCAAGCAACATGACTGAGCCTTTGCCGTGGGCTTTTTCGATATCCTTAATGGCTTGATCTAAGATTTTTTCACGATTGTCTTTGGCCATAGAAGTGCCTCCTTTTATTCAACACGATGATACAACAAACGACAAGATTTACTTAACTAAGCTTTAAAAACTTGACGATTTGCGACTAAATACTCTACGCCTGAGATGACCGTGAGCAACACGCCGACGTAATAAACCGCTAAGCCGAGGGTGGTGAAGTAGAAAAACAAAAAGATGAGCCCAAACAGTGTGACAAACGTTTTCGCCTTGCCCCACCACGACGCCGCAATCACTAAGCCTTGTTCGACCGCGACTAAACGCATGCCGGTCACAATGAATTCACGCGTCAAGATGACCATCACCGTCCACATAGGGATAACGCCCATATCCAAAAACATTAAGAGTGCCACTAAAACTAGGAGTTTATCGGCTAAAGGATCGGCAAATTTACCAAAGTTCGTGACCAGTTGGTACTTTCTTGCGATGTATCCATCTAAAAAGTCCGTAAACGATGCTACCACAAATAAGATGGCAATGACCCAACCCACGGTGGTGAGTTGTGAGGAGTCTGGATTAAGATAGTAAAGGACCACAATAAAAGGCAAAACAGCAATTCGAAAGAGTGTCAAAACATTGGGTATATTCATCTTTTTCACCTCATGAAAAGTGTATCATACTGACCCCTTCATAGCAAGCACAAACCCACCTATGAAGACGCCGGATAATCTTGGGGTTCGAGTTGTGTCACAATGACATCATCCGCTTCTTTTGGCGTTTTTTGATGTAACAACGACCGTTGTGAGAGGGTGATTAAAACGAACGCGAAGAGAAAGATAATCACTGAAAAATCAAAGACGAGTCTTGGCGTTTGTTCATAGACGAATCCGGCGACTAGTGGTCCTAGGACCATGCCGATGGAAAAGAACATTTGCCTCACACCCATCACAGAACTGTACGTCGTTTCATCCGCATTCAAAGAAATGTAGTTTTGTTCAAACGGTTGGAAAATCGAGCGTAAGACCACATAAAGCATATAAAAACTATAAAGCATGACCATCAGATTGTTGCCACGAAAAACGATAAAAATCAACAACGCACTCAACCATTGAAGATGTTTCATGATGAATAATTCTTTTCTAAAACGACTTAAGAACGGCACAATCACAAAGTTTGTGAACAATCCAACCAACCCTGTCACCATCACAAAAGTCCCTAGTTGTCGTGTCGTATAGCCCGAATCAATGATGTAGACATCCAAATATTTAGTCACGATCGTCATCGACATCGTCGCCAGTGTCAAACCCACTAAAAACATTAGTAGTGCGGGTGAGAGTTTTGTCGCCATTTTGACTTGATGGAAGAAATGTGTGGTGTGAGTTTTTGTTGCTTGAGCTTCTTTTAAAACCACCAAGATAATCAGCACATACACCACATTTAAGATGGCTTGAATGTAAAAGACTTCTCTTAAAAAATAATCGCCTAAAATGCCACCCACCTGATACCCAAAGGTCGATCCTAATGCTAAAAGGGCGGCGCTCATCGATAAATACTTCGTTCTCGATTCTTTCGGTGCGATGCTGATGAGATGCGCGAGTAAAAGCGTCACACTAGCGCTGACACCAAAGCCGGCTAAAAAGCGAAAACTCGTCATTAGCCATGGGTTGCTGCTTGCGCCAAACAACCACTGCCCAAGGCTATAAAGCAACAAACCAAGAATGATGAAGGGCTTCTTTTGACGCGCGTCCCCCAACACACCCCAAAGCGGGGCTCCCACCATCAATCCTAAACTCATAAACGAAAAAAAGAACCCGAACATCCGCGCCTCAATGCCTAAAGCATTGACGAAACTTGGCGTGACCGGATGTCCAAGGTTATGGACAAACCCTTGAATAAAATAAAAAATTAAAACCCAGGTGACCGCTTTTTTCATGGACTTATGATTCACCTAACTCAACGTTATGGTAGACATGAGAGACTTCATCTAAATCATCTAACATGCTTAAAAACCGTTCAATTAAAGGTTTGTTTTCTTCGCTTATAACAACTTTTTCTAACGGAAACCAACCTTGTTCACTTGAAACAATCTCAACACCTTCAAGGGTCTTTAAGGTTTCTTCAATTTTTTCTAAGTCATAGCCACCGGCAGTAATTAAGACGATATCGTCTTCAAGACTAAGGTCTTCGACATCGAGTTCTGCTTCAATCAAAGCATCGAGCACCGTTTCTTCATCGACCCCTTTTAGACTGAGGAGTGATAGATGTTCATATTGGTGTTCCACGGAACCTTTGACCCCAAGTTTAGAGCCCATTTTTGTAAAGCAATGACGGACTTCACTGACCGTACGGTTGACATTATCGGTCATCGTATCAATTAAAAAACAGGAGCCTTCAGGACCAAACCCTTCATAACGGATGGCCACAAAGTCTTCACCGATGCCTTTTTCAGCTTTTTCGATGTTACGCTTGATGACGTCGTTAGGGACTTGTTGACTTTTAGCTTTATCAATCAAATGTTTAAGCGCTAAGTTTGCTTCAGGGTTCGAGCCCCCTTGCTTAGCCAACATGTAGAGTTCCTTACCAAAACGAGAATAAAGTTTGGCTTTTTGTAGCGATGTCTTCGCCATCGCTACTTTTCTAACTTCAAATTTACGTCCCATGTTATGACTCCTTTTTCAAACACGTTTGATGGGGTTTTAATTCGACGAGTTGTTGCTTATATAGTCTTCCAATCGCACGCTTAAACGCGGCCTTCGATAAATGGAATTCTGCAAAAATCGCATCCGCATCGCTTTTATCGCCGAAAGGCACACAACCTTCTTTTTTAAGTCGCTCATAAATCCTCTCAGCATCTTCATCCAACGCTAACTCTTTTTGAGCGACCAACGTACCGTTATATTTGGTACGGCTGAGTTGTTTGATGATGGTGACCTCACAGGTTTCCCCTAAGCGATGTTTTTGACGTGTATGTTTGTAATAGACAAAAATTTCATGACCTGAAGGTGTAAAAAAGACCAAGCCTTCATCGGCTAAGTGAAAAACATAAGCCTTCACGGTGTCTGACACTGCGAGTTCTTCTTGCGGATTGAGATGGGCTGTAATACGAAAACGGCTCACCATTTTTGCGACCATCTGGTTTCTTCCTGAACGCAAATGACAAAAAAGCACATCGCCAACGTCTGGCCATTGATCTTTAATAAATGGTAAATCGTCTTTAGATACCAACATATCCTTCTTTAACCCAATGTCAACAAAGACCCCTAAGCCGGGAATCTTTTCAACAACGGTCACAAACCCTGGCTCGTACGTGGTAATCTTAGGCGTTTGCATGGTCGCCACCACAGTCTTACTTTGATCGATGTATAAAAACGCTTCGACCTCTTCGCCAAGCGTTAATTCACGTGATGCATCACTCTTTATTAAACTCACAGAGAGGGCGTCATTTTCTAATTGATAGTAATCTTCAAGAACCTCGACCACACGAAACTGGTCAAATTGTCCTAGCTTTAAAGCATTCATATGTTCACCTCGTTGCAATTATACCAAAAAGCCGCTTTTTGTACACGCATAATGATGTTTTTGGTTGCTTTTTTTTAGCCCCTTTGATACAATGAAGGTCGCATATGGTACGGAGGTGAAAGTATGGCAAATATCAAACAACAAAAGAAACGTGTCTTAACCGATGAAAAACGTCGCTCGCGTAATTTTATTTTTAAATCAGGTTTAAAAACCGCGATCAAAAAAGTTGAATTAGCGGTCCAAGCGAACGATGCTGAGGCGGCCAAAGAAGCGTTACGCACGGCACACCTTAAGCTTGACAAAGGGCTTTCAAAGGGAATCCACCATAAGAATTATGTGGCTCGTCAGAAAGCACGTTTACAAAACCTCGTCAACAGCTTATAAAAAAAACCTTCGTTACAGTTTAACTGTATGAAGGTTTTTTTATTGTTTTTTTGTTCTTTAAGTCGATAAAATAAACATCTCGACCGCCAATTTCTTGTCCATGTAGCCCGTCTTAATTTGATGATCGAGTTTTTCAAGTTGGTTTAAGTGCTCACGCACACGGTGAGCGGGCACTTCACGGGCGTTTTGAACCATAAAATACGCACGACCACTCTTAACATTGAAATGATGTTGAACTTGTTCTTGGTTTGCGCCTGCTTGTATGAGACGCTGGGTGGTGTTGATTTCACGGTATTTAGAGACAATTAAACTCAAGACTCTTAAAGGATCTTCACTGTAGGCCACCAAATCGTGATACACATGCAACGCTTTCTTCTTATCCCCACGTAACATCGCATTGAGAATTTCAAAGACATCGTCTTCAATGTTGCGCGTGATCACATGTTGGATGGTCGCTAATGAAATGTTTTTTAAATCTTGAGCATAAGCTAAAAGTTTGCGGATTTCTAAATACGCCACTTCTGTGTCCTTGCCCACACGTTTGATAAGTTCTAAGTACGCATCGTGATCGATGCTCAACCCTTGTTTCGCAAATTGACGCTTCATCCAAGCACCCAAATCTTCCGCGGTTTGTTTCTTCGCTTCAATCATGGTCGCTTGTTTTTTGAGTGTTTTTACAATCTCAAGACGATTATCTAAGGTTTGTCCTGGCACGGTGAACACGAGATACGTGTGCGTTGGGGGTTCTACAAGATAACGTTTTAAAACCTCTAAATTTTGAACAAAGGTACTTTTTTGGGGACTTAAAAAATTCGCATGGTGAAGAATAACCATCTTATGTTCACTCATAAAAGGAATGGTTGCCGCATCCGCGAGCGCATCTTCTAAGCGTTGTTCTTCTAAGTCATAATGCGCCACGTTAAACTCATCGAGC
>SKGG01000099.1 GCA_007117565.1 Candidatus Izemoplasma sp.
GGGATTGGCCAAGAACACATGGCGCTTATCCCACCGCATGAAGACATCGTGACGATGGCCATGGAAGCCGCGTATGACATCGTACAAGGCGAAGAAGAACGGATTGATTTAATCTTATTTGCTTCAGAATCAGGGGTTGATTTCTCAAAGTCTGCGGGCAACTATGTCCATAAAATGTTAGGGATTCAACCACGGACACGCGTGCTTGAAGTGAAGCAAGCATGTTACGCTTGTAGTGGCGCGCTTCAGTTGGCCTCTGATTATGTAAGAGCACATCCCGAAAAAAAAGCGCTCGTCCTCTCAAGCGATGTCGCTTGGTATGGTTTTGAAAGCGCCGGTGAGGTCACCCAAGGGGCGGGTGCAATCGCACTCTTAGTGTCAGCAAGTCCACGTTTGGCTGTGGTACATCCAGGCGAAGTCGTGGTGGATGATTTACCTGATTTTTATCGTCCAAGCTACAGCGAAGTCCCTGTGGTGGATGGTAAGTTATCGATTCGTTGTTATCAAGATATGTTAAAAAAAGTGGCGCCTGAGACACCGTACCTTTATACGTGTTTTCATATGCCTTTTGCGAACATGGCCAATAAAGCCAACGCCGTCTTACCGCATCCTATGAGTCAAGAAAAAGTAGATTTAACCAAAGCGTTTGGACGATATATTGGTAATATTTACAATGGGTCTTTATACCTTAGTTTACTCTCAGTGCTAACCCATGCGAAAGAGCCTCTTGCCAATCAAACCATCGGTATGTTTTCTTACGGATCTGGTGCGATTGGTGAATATTTTACGGTAACATTAACGCCAACGTATGATCGTTGGATCGCAAGAGACGCTTGGTTAGAGCATTTAAACCAACGCACGGCCGTTTCCTTTGAAGACTACGAAACACTCATGAAGGCGTTCTCTGAAAAAGAACACATGAGTGACTATCAACCACCTAAAACCTGGACCACCAAACGAAATCGATTTGTCCTTGATAAAATTCAACAAGGTCATCGATATTATAAAAAAACAGCTGACTCGAATGCATGAGTCAGCTTTTTTTAACCTTGTCTTTGGTTGATGAACTGTTGCAAAGGACCGTCAAAGATCAATCTTTTCTCACGAAGAGATGCGATGTTTGGCGCATTTAAAATCGCCATAATAAGACAAATATCCTTTAGAAATTGATCGGTGATGGCGATGGCCTCATCCAAAGAATGATGTTGCACGAGTTTGAGGAAATATCCACTTAAGCCCACCATCTTAGCGCCTAACGCTAACGCTTTGACCACATCAAATGCCCCTCTGACACCGCCACTCGCAAAGACAGTTAGTGACGATGTTTTTGCTTCTAAAAGCGATTCAACGGTTGAGAAGCCAAAGTCATCAAAATGGGTTAAAGGGTACTTTCTACGAGCATTTTCAATGGTGATAAAATTGGTGCCACCACGGCCTGAAACGTCCACGTACTTAACGCCGAGTGAGGCGAAGTGATCCAGTGAAGGTTTGGCAATACCGAAGCCAACTTCTTTCACCACGATAGGGACAGGGACTGTTTTCAACATACTTTCTAAACGTGCTTCCCAAAACGAAAAATCGCGGTCACCTTCGGGCATAACAATTTCTTGCGCTGAATTTAAATGGATTTGTAAGGCGTTGGCCTTCAATAGTTGAACGGCTTTTAAAGCCCCATCAAGCGTTTGTGATAAGCCGACATTAGCCAGTATAAAGCCCTTTGGATGATGGTCTCTTATGACACGGAAACTTTCATTCCATTGACTGTCTTTGATGGCGGCTGAGACCGAGCCACTCGCCATAGGAAGATTAAAATGGGCTGCCAATTTAGCCAATTTGATGTTCATCTCTTTTGCGCGGTCGCTTCCGCCAGACATGGCATTAATGTAAATAGGGTGTTCAAAACGCCAATCAAACACTTCAACTGAAGCGTCAATATTTTTAGTATCTAGTCGAGCAAGTGCCTCAGGCACAAAACGGACACGATCAAAATCGTTCGTTTTTGTTGGTTGTTTTAACGCTTGTTCAATGTGGTCGTCTTTTCGATTACTCATTCTAGCACTCCTTGTATGGCCGATTGAATCAGAGGATAAGGGCTTTGAACCACTCGCCAATCGCCGAGTTTGAATGCGTCTTTGGTGAGGCTAACAAGGTAGTTATCGCCGCCACCCGCACCAGAAAATTTACTGGCTTCAAGCCAGGGTTGATACTGTTTATCTAACGTCTCATAGGCATCGATAAAAAGTGGCGCTTGTGTGATCTGTGCGAGTTTAGTGTGCAAGTCACGTTGAAGATGCATGACTTGGTTAAACTGGCTAAACGTGCCTTTCATTAAGGCGTTTTTTGCCTTGATCACCGATTGATCCATTGCTTGAAGCCACGAGGCAGCTTCTTTGGATTGGAAAAATGGTGCGACCGCAGAAACAAGTGTTTCTGAAGGCGTCTTAACGCCTGTGTTAAAGATCAGCAGAGGGATTTTTGGGTGCTTTAGAGGTTCGCACACGAGTCCTTGCCATGGTTGTTCAACGATGTCTTTCAAATCTCCTTTAAGATTCGATAGCCACGATGCATCTACTTTATGGTAGAATAGCGTCTCTTTAAAACTGCTGGTGGCCATATCACCAAAAGAATTTGTGTGTTGTCTAGACCATTGCGAATAGATGGCCATTTTTGTCAGTGTCAGCGCATCTAGGGTGATGCCTGCCCACTGCGTTAAGGCATCGCATAAGCCGACCACTAAGGCTGCCGATGAGCCAAGACCATAGGAATGGTGTTGCGCATCATCTAAGCCACTGTTAATAGCAATCTCACAAGGTGTTAGAGGAAACCCTTTTTGTTGGAGGTAGCGTATCGCTGTTTCAATGGCTAGCGCCCAAGGCTTGAAGTCATGATCAACGGCTTTGAAAGTTGTCATGTCAAATAAAATAGGCTTACTAAAGTGCGCACTACGTAAACTGCTACGAGTTGACGGCTTTAAAGTGATATTAAGCGTACTTTTAGTTGTTAAAATGAGCGCATGTGTGCCATAAACGACGCCATATTCACCCATGATGTAAAGTTTTCCAGGTGTGTTAATGGTCAGTGTCTTTTTCACAAAGCACCGCTCCTTTTTGTGCTACTTGACTGATGAGCATCTCTGGCCACCCATGCGCTTCGAGCCAAAGCTTAATGGCCAAACTTTCGCTTTCACGGTGAATCAGTTTAACATTGGGTCCTGCGTCCATCGTACAGTAAGCTTCGAATAAGCCTTCTTTACGTGCGGCTTGTACCCCTTTTATCAGTGCTTTAGAGGCGTCTGTCAAATAGTGAATAGGCGGCTTGGCATCGGCGCAAACGGCGTGCATCGCCAAGGCATTGTCCTCAGCAACCTTCCCTAATTTCGAAAAATCTTTATCATTTAAGGCCTGTTTAAATGTCACCGTATCCTCATGTGCCCGCTTGACCCACTGTGCATAACTTGGGGCGGTTTGCACGGTCTGCTTCATGGCTTCCGTTGACCCGATCGATTTGACGCCATCAAAGAGCACAATGACCCCAAGGACCACGTCATTAAAAGGCCAATCTAACGATTGAATGGCGCCATTGGTTTGCCATTCCACGCAGCCCCCTAAAAGACTGCGTATGGCAGACCCTGAGCCTTTTTTTGTTAAACGTGCCAAAGACTCAAAGTCTTTAGGTGTTCCATAATAATGTTGTGCGGCTAATGCTAACGCCGCAAAGGCACTTGCGGAAGACGCTAAACCAGCCGCAGTCGGACCTGTGTTATGTGTGATAATGGTTAAGCTTAACGTTTTTTCATGGGTAAATAGACTTAAAAATTGATGTACTTTGGCTTTGGTTTTTTCGTCTTCTTGACCGTTTATTGTGAAATGAAGACCAGGGGTTTGGCTTTCTTCTAACGTCGTGATGGTGTGATAAAGATCTAAGCTCAACGAGATGGAAGGATTGTAGGGCAGTACTTCATGCTCGTCTTTCTTCCCCCAATACTTAATCAATGCAATGTTGATGGGCGCTTTAACACAAACACGTTTCACGAAAAATCCTCCCTTAAGTTAAGCACCCAGTAACGTCGGTAACCCGCCTCATGAAAGGTCTCAATCACATGGTCTAGTGTTGTTTTCGTATCCATCAACGCCATCATACATCCCCCAAGGCCACCACCAGTAAGCTTAGCGCCAAGCGCGCCATGTTGAAGCGCTAACTCACACATGTCATCTAATGTTTTAGCAGAAACCCCGAGTGCTTTTAAATGGGTGTGTGCCTCATTCATGTAATGGCCCAGTGTGTTTAGGGTTGCGGTGTGGAGGGTCTCAATAAAGGTTTTACTTAAGCTTCCCAAGATCGCAATGTGTTGTTGGGTCTTTGAATCATCCATGGTTGAACGAATGCTTAATACCGCGTCTTTTGTACGGCCTTTTAAACCACTATCCATGACTAAAAGGTAGCCTTCTCGTTTAAGCTCAATAAAATGACTGGCTTCCCCTTTCATAAACCGCAATGGTTTTTCATACGCGATGACTGTCGCATCCACGCCGCTGGGTTTTTCATGCGCAAGGGCTTCAGCGTACTGAATCCACTCATAAAGAACAGGCAGTTCTAAAGGGCGATCAAAATAATCATAAAAGGTGCGTGTTAAGGCAGCCGCTATGGCCGCCGAAGAACCCATGCCTGCGGCTAAAGGCATGTTTAAGTCAATTTCAACCAACAGAGGCGGTGAGGCGAAATGTTCTTTGAGTTGAAAAAAGAGCGCTTGAATGGGTTTAAACAAATTGGGCGCATTTGTGACGAGTCCTGTATAAAAAGGGCTGATTAAACGATCCTTTGTGGAGGATTGTAAAGAGACATCGACGGAGGCACTTTTAAGTGGCAGCGCGAGCGCTTCGTGTCCATAGACTACGGCGTGCTCCCCTATCCAGATGACTTTACCATACCCTTGCTTTTTACTCATTGCTGTCATAGTATCATGTCGCTTTCTTTCATAATTACTCTCTTTAGTATACACGACTTCTGAAATGAAGCGTGTGTTAGAAATAAAAAAATCGTCATGACTTTTGAAGCCATGACGACGATTTAGTTTGAAATGGTCGGGACGACAAGATTTGAACTTGCGACCTCTTGCACCCCATACAAGCGCGCTACCAAACTGCGCCACGTCCCGACGCCCATTTATTATATCAAAAAACGCTTAAGATAAAAGTGAAAAAAGAAAAAAATACACAATTACGTGTATTTTCTTCTCAGTGTCTCGCTCCAGAGTTGTGGAATGTTAGCTTGGGTCCCATAAAGTGCCCCAATCAATAATCCGCGATCACAACTGGCGCCCCCGATTTGGGTGTTGAGCTCAATCGCTTCTTGATAGTTTTTCGTGTGAGCTAGAATATGGAGCGTAAGCGGTACCGCATGATTAATGTGACACGCGGTGTTAATGGTTTTTATCACTTCATCCGTATTTGGATTTTCGAGCGCTAAGGTCACGAAGGTTTGGTAACTTGGAGGTACGAGGCTTAAATGGTTTTTTAAAGTTTCTTTTGGTGTGTGTTCCTTTAGCCCTTCACGAATGTGATCAAAAAGGTCATAAAGTTTAGGATAATCTGTATGACTTGTAAAGGCTTGTGCTAAATCCCAAGCCACTTCATTGCTCAAACCTAAAGCTTTAGCAGCAATATAAGGCGCAAAACCAACCATTTGATCATCATTGATTGGTTTGGGTTCAAAATCCAACTTCAACGCTTCGATTAAGCGGTTGTACACTAAATCACGTCCGTAAGATTCAACATAACCAACGTAGTGACCACCTGGTTTAATCGCTTCATAAACTAAGTTTAAATAATCTTCGCGTGAAAACGATGGGGTTCGCTTTAACGCTTCATAAAGCCATAGGGTGATGTCCCCTTGGAAGGAAAGATCCCCTACTTTTGCGTGCGGGTAACCATAAAAGGCTTTTTTGGCTGCGTCATAATGATGTTTTTCAACCGGTTGGAAGACCAACGATTGTGTTTTACTGAGTTCTGTTAAGTAAGGTTTGTTATAAACCCAATTGAATCCTAGGGCGGCTGCGTTACCGATTAATGCTGCGTCTAATAGTCGTTTCATGGAATCACCTCGAGCTCATTATAACAAAGAACGATAGGTTACGGATTTTAGATACTTTTTTATCTTCTTCATTTACAAGACTTTAAAATGCGGTATAATTGTAGTGCTGTTCCGGTAGCTCAGGGGATAGAGCAACAGTTTCCGAAGCTGTAGGTCGGGGGTTCAATTCCCTCCCGGAACGCCAACATGAAATTCACCCTTTGGGATAAGCGCTGATGGCGCTTCTTTCATATCTGAAGAGAACGATAAAAAGGAGAAGATTCAATGGAAAAATTCAACGTAAAAACCTTGTTTTTTGATTATGATGGTACACTTCACAATACCATGCGTTTATATAAACCTGCGTTTATGGCCGCTTATGAATACTTAAAGTCCGTCGGTCTTGAAAAAGAGCGAACGTTTGAAGATCATCAAATTTCTCAATATTTAGGATACACAGCCCAAGAGATGTGGGATCTATATGATCCAAACTTAGACCCTAAGATTAAAGCAGAAGCGTCAACCATCATTTCGAACGTGATGATTGAAGGTATGATGAAAGGCAAAGCTGCACTCTTTGATGGCGGAAAAGAAACCTTAAAGACATTAAAGGACAAAGGCTATCAACTGGTCTTTTTATCTAATTGTAAAATCAATTACATGGAAGCCCACAGCAAACTCTTTGGTTTGGACCAACTGTTTGATGCGATGATTTGTGCTGAACAACATCAGTTTGTGACTAAAAGTGAGATTCTTGCGAAAGTACTTAACGATTTTCCCTCACCTGCGGCAGTCATCGGCGATCGTCATCATGACATGACCGCCGCGAACGACCATGGGTTAGTGGCCATTGGCTGTGCTTATGGTTATGGCAAAGAAGAAGAATTGAATCAGGCAACCACCATCATTCATGACATTAAAGAACTTCTAGATATTCTCTAAAAAAAGGCCACCTATGTGTCAGGTGGCCTTTGGTTTATTGAGTTTCAAAAATCATCTCTTTGAGTTCCTCTGTCGTACGTGCAATCCCGTCGGGATTGACTTCACGTAACATGTTTTCACGGTCAAATCCCCAGGTGACACTCGCAATTGGCATGTTTAACTTTAAACACGCATCAACATCACGTAGCTCATCCCCAACATATAACGCTTCCTCTTTGTTTAAACGGTATTTTCGAAGCACTTTTTTAATGAGGCGCTCTTTACCAAAGACACGGGCTTTGCCATAGATTGCATCAAAATGATTGACCTCTTGATGTGAGAGAAACGCTTCAATGTTACGCTTATGATTACTAGAAACAATGATACTTTTAATGCCCGCATCATGAAGGTCGATTAAAAGTTGTTCAATGCCATCAAAATACTGAACTTTGTCCATGTACTCATAATAGTATTCCCAAGATTCGCGAACAAGCTTAGGCACTTTATAAAGCGGGACAGACATGATTTTAAGCCGCTCTTTAACCGGTAGCTTTTTAAGATCGTGTAGCTCTTTAGGTGTCAACAAAGGGACATTGTATCGCTCACACATTCGAGTGTAAATTTGGTATGATACGTCATTGGTATCCGCCAGCGTCCCATCGAAATCAAAAATGACTAGTTTTTTCATTGTGTCACATCCTCAATGGAA
>SKGG01000097.1 GCA_007117565.1 Candidatus Izemoplasma sp.
GTCTTACATCACCCCACGTTTGTGCGCATTGAGGGCGAGAAAAAAAACGAGTACGCACTCACCCATACCAGCTATGAAAAAGAGCGCCTCACCGTGTTTGAACATGTCGTATCGTGGGCCGATGATTTAACTCAAACGTTACTCAAAGCGCATGCGAGTGGCCCTTTAAGAAAGTCACTCTATCAGTGGCTTACGCGCCAACAAAAACGGTTAGAAGAAAAAACACTAAAACTCTCGCAGTCACTTAAAGACGCAAAAGACACCCAAGAAGAACTCACCAAAGGGAATCTTCTGATGGGCGTCAGTGATAAACATCAAAAAGGATTGCGTGAAATTACTTTGAATGACTATACCTCACAAGTGCCCATCACCATCGCCTTAGATGAAACTAAAACGCTCTTAGAAAACGCCCAACAGTATTTTAAACGAGCAAAGAAAAAACAAACGTCTTTACCTTATTTAAAGCGTGAACTGGATAAAGCGAAAACAGAGCTTGAGTATTTAGCGCTGCTTCACACCCAGTGGCGCGACGCCGATGAACGCACGTTAGAGGAGCTTCGTGATGAACTGAGAAGTTTAGGCTATTTAACAGCTTCCAAGAAAAAAGGAATGCCTCAAAAACCCTCCAAACCACGTCAATTTATCGATGTCGATGGTGTCACCCATTTAGTGGGTAAAAACAACCGTCAAAACGCCTATCTGACCCACAGTTTAGGCAAGCCCAACGAATGGTGGTTTCACACCCAAGCGATGGCCGGTGCGCACGTGTTAGTCCGGAGTGACGCTGAGCAACTCAGTGAAACAACGATCCGTACGGCCGCCCAACTTGCCAGTTCTTATTCCGCCGGCAAAGACGCTTCCAGTGTGCCCATCGATTATACACGCATCAAATACATCAAAAAGATTCCCGGAAAACATGGCTGTTTTGTGCGTTACACGCACCAACAGACCATTTACATTGACCCTGACGAAACGCTCATTCAAGCGCTTAAATCCCTATAAAAAGCCCACCAATTGGTGGGCTTTTGGTTTATTTACGTGATTTTTTTGCGATTGCCCCGTGAAGATGTTTAATAAAATCATCCTGTGAGAGCGTATGTTGCGCGCGGTCGCCAAAGACACGGTACGTGACCGTCCCTTCATCGCGCTCTTGATCGCCTAAGACGAGGGTGTACGGGATTTTTTGCGTTTGTGCTTCGCGCATTTTATAGCCGAGTTTCTCTTCGCGCCAGTCAACCTGTACGCGGAAGCCTTCTTGAATCAAACGCTCTTTGACCACTTTGGTGTAGGCTTCATGAACGTCATTATTGACCGGAATCAGCGTCACTTGTGTGGGCGCCAGCCACACAGGGAAGGCACCTTTATATTGCTCGATGAGAATACTCATGAGACGTTCCCATGTGGAAATGAGCCCACGGTGAATGACGACGGGACGATGCTTATCGCCATCGCTTCCAACATAGGTTAAATCAAAGCGTTCAGGCAATAAGAAATCAAGTTGAATCGTCGACATGGTAATCACATGATTGAGTGCCGTACGTACTTGGAAGTCAATTTTAGGCCCATAAAACGCGGCTTCACCACGGGCTTTACGGTAAGGAATGTTGGCTTCATCAAGGACGTTTTCTAACATTTCTTCGGCCATATCCCACAAGGCATCGTTGGGATGGAACTTGTCTTTTTCTTCGCTGCGTAAGGCGAGTTCAATGTAATCGACTTCTAAGCCTAAATCATCGATCGCTTGGGTGATGAGGTGATAACAGCCCAGGACTTCTTCTTTGATTTGGTCTTCACGGACAAAAAGATGCGCGTCGGTCAGTGTCATTGCACGGACGCGTTCAAGTCCGGTTAACGCGCCCGAAGCTTCATAGCGATGTTGTGTCACAATCTCCGCGAAACGAATGGGGAGATCACGGTAACTGCGAAGCTCACTTTGATAGAGCAACATGTGGTGTGGACAGCTCATGGGACGTAAGACGAACACTTCACCATCTTTTTCCATGACCGGGAACATATTATCCCGATAATGTGACCAATGACCACTGATTTCATACAGTGTTTTAGAGCCGAGCACAGGCGTTGAAATATGCATATAACCGGCTTTACGTTCAATGTCATAAACATAATCTTCTAAAACTTTGCGCACGGTATACCCATTAGGCAACCATGAAGCCAATCCTTGACCCGCTTCTTTGGATAAGTGGAAGATTTTGAGTTGTTTGCCAAGTTTACGGTGATCTCTGGCTTTACGGTCTTCAAGTACGGCAAGATGATTTTTTAACGCCTCATCACTAAACCAACTGGTGCCATAGATGCGTTGTAACATGGCACGATCCGAGTCGCCTCTAAAATAAGCCCCTGCGAGTGATAAGAGCTTAAAGTGCTGGATTTTACGGGTGTTCCCGACATGGCCACCACGACATAAATCGACAAACTCACCTTGCGTGTAAAGCGTCACTGCGTCCTCTTCATCAATCGCATGGATGAGTTCGGTTTTATAAGGATCGTCTTTAAAAAACGCGAGTGCTTCGTCTCTTGAAACTTCCTTACGGGTAATCTCATGCCCTTGTTTAGCGAGCTGACGCATCGTTTTTTCAATCACCGCAAGATCTTCTTCTTTGATGGTGTGACTGGTCGCAATGTCGTAATAAAAGCCTTCTTCAATCGCGGGGCCAACACCAAACTGAGCGTCAGGATAAAGCGTTTTGACCGCTTGTGCCATCAAATGAGCGGTCGAATGATTGAGTACTTCAAAAGCAGCCTCATCGTCTTGCGTGATGAGGGCCACGTGCGCGTCCTCTTCAATCGGACGATTGAGATCATACAGTTCATCGTTGACCCAGGCCGCGATGGTTTTTTTCTTTAAACTTTTGGCGATGTCGCCCGCCAATGTTTCGGGGGTGATGGGGGTTTCATAGGTCTTTTGTGACCCATCGGGTAATGTGATAATCATCGTTTCACCTCGTAAAAATAAAATAAAAAAGCGCTCCGTCATCGAAGGACGAGAAACTCGCGGTACCACCTTCGTTCTCTTGTAAAGAGCGCTCGAACTTGTTAACGGGAAGGCCCGGAATCGTTTTAAGATTCACTCAGAGGGAGTAATCATCACCGTCGCAGCTTTCACCGTCCTGCGTCGCTTTTAGGGGTGTGATCATGGCCTCTTCACAGTTTAAATTTAGTTTAATGATTAGGGGCTTGTTTGTCAAGTTATAACTTCACTGGTTCGCTTAACGCTTTGATGCGTTCAACGATGCGATACGCTTTAATTTTCTGTGTGTCGGTGTTTTCACCCACATAACATGGCGCTAAGTTTTTAAGGTCAATGTTGGATGAGAATAACGTCAGTTTTTGATCGAGCAAGCGGTGTTGTAAGATTGGACCCAACACTTCATCGCGCAACCATTCACTAAACGACTCCCCCGCTAAATCATCGAGTATTAGCACATCAACACTTTTAAATGCGGCGATTCTTGATTCTAGTTTACCTTCATGCATCGCGCTTTTAAGTTCGCGAGACCAATCGGGAAAATACGTCATCGCCACCGTTAAACCATACTTTGTAATCTCATTGGCTAGGGCTGCTAAGGCGTAGGTTTTACCCACTTGATAGGAGCCATAAAGATAGAGACCCTGTGTGGGTTCTTTGAGTTTAATACGGTGTAAAATCTTCATCATCTTTTGATACAGCACTTGGCGTTGAACGTTGTCTTGTCTAAAGTCTTCAAGGGTCGCATCAAGCATCGTTTTAGGGATGTAAAGGGCGTTTAGACTGCGTTGATGATGTTTTTGCGCTTGTTGGGCTTGATGATAGGGGCAACTTTGATAAGCTAACCGGATGGTGCCTTGGTAATACTGCAACACTGGCTGATGCCCAAGTGTGGCTTGTTTACAGGCGTGCAACCCAGGACAATGATCACATAAGGGTTGTTCTTCAACAAAGGTTTTTAAGACATTGGCGCCTTCTTTGATGGTCTCATAGCCAATGTCATGCGTCATGAAAAAACGGTTCAGTAAGGGATGCTCACTCAACGCATCGGTCAGTGATTCCACCAGCGTAGGGTCGTAACTAAAGGTGGGCTTTTTCATTCCGATTCTCCTTCTTGTTGTTTCAAGTAATCCTTAAACCAGTCGACGTCAACATCTAGGGATTGTTTACTTTTACGTCGGGGGGAAGCCACTTTTTTAGGCGCTTTTCGTTGGGCTTTTTGAGCTTTGATGTGTTCGATGGCATCGTGTGCGGTGCGTATTTTTTTACGGTTCCACTGGGCGATGACTTTTTCAAAATAGCCATACGCCGGCATCTGCATGTCGACTTCATGCACGACATACACAATCAAGATGTTGATTAACTCTAACGGCCAGTTCACTTCTAGCAACAACCGCTCGACAATGCGCGCATCTCCTGCACTCAGCGTTGTACCGGTGAGGTCGTTGATGACTTGTTTTGGATGCGCGGCTTGTAGGTAGGTCACATCGTCACGGTACGCACGAGCGTGCGGTTTCGGTTTTAAAAATTTATGGGCCGTCTCTGAAAGCGTCAAAGCATCGAGTGGTTTTTTTTGCGCGAGCGTTTCAAGGAGTGTCTCACTCAGTTGACGTTCCGATAAATCGTATAAAAACGCGATGTGTTGACAACATTCAATCAAAGCTTTATCGCGGTCATTTTCTGGTAAGATGGTGATCGGGATGGCCTCAATGACAGGCAACACATCGATGGGGGAAGCGACCTTTAAGTGTGTTTCGTCCGGTTGGCTTTGAAGCGGTTTAAACCGTTCATCAAAGCGTTTTGAGATGTTTTGACCATGCGGCTTTAGGGTTGTGTTAAACCGTAACCGGTCCTTTAAATCTAACCAACGTGCGTGCGAAATGTTTGCTTGTAAGTAGGGTTGCAAGGCGCTTTTTTTAAACGCACTGCCAAACACCGGTGGGACTAACACAAGGGTGAGATGACTTTCGTCTTGATACGTGTTTAAAAGGGCCGCCGCTTCAAGCGTTTCGCGCGCCTCAATGATCACATTCGGTGCTTGAGCCAAGGCATCAGCTAAATAGCTTTGTGGATACGTCACCGATTTGTGATGCGAGGGGTCGCTTAGATGCGCAAGCATATGATATAAACTAAACGCCAAAGACCCTATCATGGGAAGATAGAGTAGACTTAAACTATCATAGTGATCTTGATGTAGGGTGAAGGGACGCTCAACGTGGAACGTCTGGGTCTTTTCGGCCATAAAACTCCTTAAGGGTGTAAGCCACTGCCTTTATACTGCAGGGTTCGTTTGAGCGTATCGATCGCTAACACGATCGTTTTTTTGGGTTTACCTAAACCAAATAAACGGTACGTTTCCATTTTTAAATCGACCGCGGTTTCGGTGGGTGTCACTTGAATGATGGTCGCAATGAGATGCGAACGACGTGCTTTTAAAAACAGTTCACCGTGTTGATCATTCTCGCTGGTGATGTCATAATTCAACGTTTTAGCCAGCTGTTTCACGGCTTCTTTTACCGTTTTATAGTTGGCTTTAAAATAGGGGGTTTGAAGTCTTGAATCGGGGTGACGTTCCCGCGTTTCTGCGGTGGTCGCAAAGACACTCATGACGCACGCTCCTTTAGCGATGTTAAGAGTTGATCAAACGCTTTTTTTGTTTCTAAAATGCTTTTTGAGTTATTAATGGTGTGCGTCGCAGCACTTTTCTTTTTAGATAAAGGCCATTGCGCCGCAATTTTCTTTTTCGCGTACGCTTCATCGATCGCATCCCGTGCCATCAAACGATCAAGTTGGATGGCTTTGGTCGTGTAAACAACCAAGGTTTCATCCATTTCTTTGTCGTAATCCGATTCAAAAAGCAGTGGCACATCCACCACCACAATCGCTTCGCCATCGTCTTGATAACGCGCAATCTCTTTGCGGGTTATCTCCAGCACATAAGGATGCACAATGGCGTTAATTTTGGCTTGCGCTTTAGGGTCATGAAACAGCGTATGCGCGAGTTTTTTTCGGTTGATGGTGCCATCGACGTGAAGATACTCCGCACCAAACGCTTGCACCAACTGATGATAGGGGGCTTCGGTGGGCTCAAGTGCCTGTTTGGCAATCGCATCGGTGTCAATGACAGGGATGCCGGCGTCTTTAAAGAAGTTTGCGACGGTTGATTTACCCGTCGCAATGCCGCCAGTTAAACCTAGGACAATACTCATAACTTCAATCCTTTCATCGCTTCGTTTGACAGGTTGGACAGTAATATGTGCCCCGTCCGCCCACGACGATTTTTTTAATCGGTGTCAAACAAGCCTTACAGGGATAATCTTTTTTTGTATGAACATTCAGTTCGTTTTGAAAGCGTCCTGTGACGCCAAGCGAACTGGTATAAGAACGAATCGAAGAGCCGCCTAAAGCCACCGCTTTGGCGAGGACACTTTGCGAACAGGTGACCACTTTTTGAACTTTATGTAAGCCTAAAAGATGGGCTTTTTTTTCAGGATGAATGCCGGCACAAAAAAGCACTTCATCGACGTAAATGTTGCCGAGGCCTAAGACCACGTGTTGATCGAGCAAGACGGTTTTGATGGCCTGTTGGCGGCGTTTAAGTTTCGCTTTCAAATACAGTGCATGAAACCCTTCATCGTGTGGCTCCAGCCCTAACGCTAAGAGCGGTGGGGTGGTGAAGAGTTGATCTGGCGTTCTTAAATGAAAGGTGCCAAACTTACGCACATCATCATAGACCAACTTACGTCCATCGTGTAAGTAAAACGTCACATGTTCATGTTTACGTTTGGGGGCGTCTTGTGGTTCGATGTAATATTTTCCTTCCATGCGTAAATGCGAGATCAAAACATAATGGTCCAACACAAACAGTAAGTGTTTCCCGCGGCGCTTAAAAGCTAATATGCGTTGCCCTTCTAAGAGCTCTTGGAAGGCTTCTTTGGCGATGTCTTGAATCATTTTAGGCCAGTGGACCTCCACACGCATGATTTGTGCGTTTAAAAGGTGTGCTTCAAGGGTCGCCCTGACCGTTTCGACTTCAGGGAGTTCAGGCATTAGTCTTTCACCTCTACACGACCATCGTAGGTGCGTGGTTTGGCTGGGGCGATGTGTTTGGGATGACCGACCGCAACGATTGAAAACGGCGTAAACTCACTGGGGATTTCTAAAATCTCCCGCACATTTTCAGCCCGCATGGAAAGCGGAAAGACGCCAATCCAAACGGCTCCAAGGCCTTGTTCATGGGCCGCTAAAAGAATGTTCTGGGTGGCTGCGGCACAGTCGCTTGGACGCATATGAGGCATCGGTGTGTCGTGTTCTTGCATGAGCGTAACGATCGCCAATGGGGCGTTTTTTAGGTGTCTAGCACCATGCGAAATACCTGAAAGTCGGTCAAGCAAATCACGGTTTTTAACCACAATAAAACGCCATGGTTGTTGATTTTTAGCGCTAGGTGCTTGAATGGCCGCTTGAATCATGTGATCGATGTGTGTTTGTTCGACAGGTTCTTCTGTAAACACGCGCACACTGCGGCGAGTGAGTAAGATCGACATAAAGACCTCCTTATTTGGCATCAAATAAATGCGAACCGTGAGCCATATTGACAGTGAGGGGTACGTCTAATGATACCACAGATTCCATCGTTTGACGGACAATCTTCTTCACACCCTCTAAGTCATCAGGGGCCACACTTAA
>SKGG01000069.1 GCA_007117565.1 Candidatus Izemoplasma sp.
AAGCCTGTATCAACGCTAGAAGAAGTTCAAAACGACATTCGTGACCAAAATATGGATCATGTGCCTGAACCAAAAAAAGTGCCTGAAAGTCGTGCGCAAGTCAGTGAAGCGGACGCGTCGAAACCTAAAAAAATCGAATATCACATTAAAAAACAAGGTTCCGAATGGGTGGTGATTGAACATCAAGCTGAAACACCATTAAGATCCTTTAACACACAAAAAGACGCGATTGCTTATGTTCAAGAGGAAAACTTACCGCACGTCGTATTTAAAGCCGATGGAAGTCCAAAGAATTAACCTACTTTAGTAGGTTTTCTTTTAACACCATGCATGACAGTCTGTCATACGCTAAGGAGTGAAACAATGCCAAAAAGAACCTTTTTAAAACTACCCGAAGCCAAACGAAATCGAATCTTAGATGTGGCCATTGATATGGTGTTAACTCATCCGATTCAAAACATTACGATTTCGCACATTGTAAAACACGCCCAAATACCGCGGGGGAGTTTTTATCAATACTTCTCAGGGATAGAAGATCTTTTGTTTTACCTTTACCAACAGTTCATTGAAGCGTTTGAACGTCACACGATTGAGCGCCTTCACGATGAAATGATTGATATTTTTAGCTTTTTCAAAGAGGGTTTTGATCAAGACTATAAGTTTTTCACCACCACAAAAATGCATAAAGTCTATGCAACACTAATGGAGCAACGTAAGTTTGTTGGGCTCGACTTAGGGACCCATGAACGGGCTCGGATGGCGTTTTTTGAGTCCATGCTCGAACGCGTTGATACCTCTCGCGTTAATCACTTAACCAATCATCAAAAACTAAATTTGTACATGCTTTATGTGCAGCTAAAAAATAACGCATTACATCGCGTTATTTCACAAAAACAAACGTATGATGAGGGTAAGGAAGACTTTTTATTTTACATGCACGTGCTAGAAAGAGGCGCTCTCAATGAAAAACATCTCTAAACTTTTACGCTATGCTTTGCCCTATCGTGGCTACTTAATCTTAGCGATTGGGGCGATGTTTATTCAAGTGTTTGTAGGTTTTTACATTCCATTTATTATGATTGGTATCATCGATGTGGCGTTGCCGGCTCTCGATTTTTCGCTCGTCTTAAGAGACAGTGCTTTTATGATCGGCCTAGCCTTTTTAGGGATGGGCGCAGGTATTTTAAATACCTACACTTCACAATACATTGCACAACACGCGAGCGCCCATTTAAGACAAGATCTGTTTGATAAGATTCAAACGTTATCGTTTAAAAATATTGACGACTTCAAACAAAGTCGGTTAATCACGAACGCGACCAATGACGTTCAAAGAGTTCAAATGTTTTTTACGATGATGCTGCGCATTGTCATTCGTGCACCGTTAATGATTGTGGTGGGTTTAATTTTATCGTTAAGAACGAGTTTAATGCTTTCACAAGTGTTTTACATTACGATTCCACTACTCATCATTTCGATCGTGGTCATTATGGTTTTGGCCTATCCAAGATTTAAAAAGGTTCAACTAGCCGTGGATGACTTAAACAACGTCGTGTTAGAAAATGCCAACGCTCCACAAGTGGTAAAATCGTTTGTTTCACAGCCACATGAACGAGAGAAATTTGAAGAAGTGAACGAACAGTTTCGCGATGTAAACACCTCTGCAGAAAGCTTGCTTGCGCTTGCGGAACCGATCATTTTCCTGATCTTCAATCTCGGTGTTGGTCTCATTTTATTTTTAGGCGCGTATTATTTAAACCAAGATTTCATCTCTGGTAACATCGCAAACAGTCCACTCTTTTCCGATTCTGGACTCCCACGAGTCGGTTTATTGATGGCTTTCAATCAGTATTCACAACAAATTTTGTTCGGTTTGATGATGTTTGCGATGATTATGATCTTCTTATCAAGAGCCGATGTTTCAGCGACACGGATCAATGAAATCTTTAACGCGAAAATTGACTTAACCAATAAACCAAACGCGATCAAACCAGCTCTAAATGGCCGGTTGACGTTTGAAAACGTGACGTTTAAGTACGGTGAAAATGGAGGCGCTGCGGCGTTAAAAGGCGTTTCTTTCTCCTTAGAATCACAAGAGAGTTTAGGGATTATTGGTTCAACCGGCAGCGGAAAATCCACGCTCACCAGCTTGATTCCAAGACTTTATGATACGACCGAAGGAACCGTTTATGTCGATGATCATAATGTCAAAGACTTGGATCTTTCTCATTTACGTTCACACATTGGCTTTGTCACACAAACCGCGTCCATTTTTAGTGGGTCTTTAGCGACCAACATTTTACAAGGTCATCCTGAAGCGACCTACGACGCACTCATGCGTGCTGCGAAAGACGCTGATTTGGCTAATTTTATCAAAGAACAAGACAGTCAATACAATTATTTAACCATCGCCAAAGGTGGCAACCTCAGTGGCGGCCAAAAACAACGCTTGTCCATTGCGCGGGCATTTATACGTCAACCTAAAATACTCATTTTAGATGACGCGACCAGTGCCGTCGATTTGGCGACTGAAAAGCGCATTTTGGATGCGATAAACGCACAACCTTCAAAACCAACACTCATCGTGATCTCACAAAAAGTGACCACGGTTAAGCGGATGGATAAAATTTTAGTGCTCAACAACGAAGGTGAAGTGGATGGCTTTGGTACCCACGAAACGCTCTTAAAAACCAGCCATGTTTATCAAGAAATTGCGGCCTCACAGCTTGATATAGGAGGTCAGAAACATGCCTAAGAAAATACTATCAAAACGCGAACTTAAAGCAGAACTTTTAAAAACCATCGATCCAACCAAGGCACCTAAGCCGCAAGGCGGTATGCGTCGAAACCGTGGACCGATGATGGGGCCTAAACCTAAAAACATTCGTCATACGGTGATGCGACTCATTGGGTATTTAGGTATTTATAAAGTGGCCATTGTGTTCATTGCATTAACTCTGATTGTTGCGACGCTTCTTAACTTACTCATCCCAACGTTGTTTAGTATTGCTTTAGACGATTACTTTTTAGCGTTCGAATTTACCGGGGTTTACCGTATTGTTCTGATAATCTTGGGCATCGCGGTCATCAATTCTTTAGTACGTTTTATCTCACGCTTTACGATGGTTCGCATCGCTCAAAAAATCGTCAAGCAAATTCGTGAGGAAGCGTTTGATAAGTTGTTAAAAGCACCCATATCATACTACGATGAAAAAGGCGCTGGCGATTTAGTTTCTAGAGTGTCAAACGACATTGATTTGATCAGTCAATCGCTCGGTCAGACCGTCTTAGAATTTATTAATAGCACCATCATCTTAATTGGTGTGACCGTGTTGATGTTCCGTCTAAACTGGGCTTTATCGCTGGTTGTTATAGGCTTTATCCCGATCATTTTGGTGTTTGTTGTCGTCATCAGTAAGAAGACACGCAAAGGCTTTAAAGAACAACAAATCCATTTAGCCGCGCTTAACGGCATCATCGAAGAAAACATCTCAGGCATTAAAGTGGTTAAACTTTATGGTCAAGAAGCGGCCTTTACCGAAGAATTTTCTGATGAAAATAAAAAACTCAAAAAAGCTGGCTTCATGGCACAGTTTTATGCAGGTATTTTATGGCCTTTCATCTTGTTTTTAAATAACCTCATCTACCTCGTGGTCATTGCGGTAGGCGCAGCCTTGTTTATTTCAGTAGGCGCTCCCTTTATCACGATTGGTCAAATTGCCGGGGTGTCACAATATTCAAGACAGTTTATTATGCCTATCAGTAACTTAGGCCAACAGTTTAACGCCCTGATGCAAGGCATCGCTGGGGCAG
Source organism: Candidatus Izemoplasma sp. (assembly GCA_007117565.1). Next base: position 3,814 of record SKGG01000069.1, read on the forward strand.
AACGTGTCTTTGAGCTGATCGACACGCCTAGTGAATATGAACATGATGGTGAGGACGCCATTGACACCTTTAAGGGAGCTTTAGCGTTTGAAGGGGTTCATTTCAGCTACACCCCTGAAGTCAAAGTCTTAGAAGACATTACCTTTGACGCTAAACCCGGAGAACTCATTGCGATTGTTGGGCCAACAGGGGGCGGAAAGACGACCACCATTAAAGTGCTGAATCGTTTTTACGATTTAGATCAAGGGCGGATTAAAATAGACGATAAAGACATTACAGAGTATCAAATAGATGCGCTTCGCAAACGCATTGGCATCGTGCTTCAGGATACGCACTTGTTTAAAGGTACCGTGTTTGAAAACATTCACTATGGGGACTTTTCTGCGAGTGAAAAAGACGTCATTGAAGCCGCAAAAGCGGCCGGTGCGCATGACTTTATTGCCAAACTTCCTAAACGTTACGATACGCTTGTGACTGAGGGGGGACAAAATTTCTCTCAAGGGGAACGTCAGCTCATCAGCATTGCTCGTACCTTATTAAACAACCCAGATTTGTTAATTTTAGATGAAGCCACTTCAAACATTGACACGCGCACAGAAGCAAAAATTCAAGCGTCTCTTGAAACACTCATGAAAAACCGTACGTCGATTGTCATTGCGCATCGCCTACAAACCATTCAAAAAGCCGATAAAATCCTTGTCATTGACCATGGGAAACTTATTGAACAAGGCACACATGAATCGCTCTTAGAGCAAAAAGGCTTTTATTACAATCTGTATCATGCACAATTTGCAGCCTAAAAAGCGTTTACATCTTTGTTGAGCTATGCTAAACTTAAGTGGACTTAATGTCAAGGAGGTGAGATCATGATTAAAGTACGTCAATTCAACAGCGTTTTTTATTATGCATACATCTCACCCGGGTGCAAAGACCGTATTTTATAAGTGTGTAAACACTGTCTTTCAACGGAGAGACAGTGTTTTTTTTATGGACTGGCAAGAAAGGACAACCGCATGACACAATTTAGACGATTTACCAAATGGATGAAAGGCTCCTTCCACCTTTATTTGAGTGGCCTTTTCATCATCTTTTTACTGCAATATTTCAGAACGCTTCCACCACTGTTTGTGCAGCACATCGTGGATTATATTTTCGGTTCAGAACCTTCAAACCTTCCGCGTCTCGTACAACGTTGGTTGATGGCGGATACGGTTCAACAACAGCTGATTCTTGTGGCCGTGGTCAGCGTGTTGTTTACCATCATTCGCGTCATCATGATTTTCTCACAACGCGTGCTTTTAGCCAATTTCACCGAGCGCGTTGCCTATGGCCTACGTAACAGTCTTTACAAACACCTTCAAAACTTGCGCTACAGTTACCACACGAATGCGGAAACCGGCGACTTGATTCAGCGTGTGACGACCGATGTCGACACGTATCGGATGTTTGTGGGCGAGCAGTTTGTTGAAGTGGTGCGCATGACGTTCCTTTTTGTGTTCGCAACATTTCAAATGACGCAAATGAACCTTACCATGACATTCATTTCACTCATCATAGCGCCGATTGTGTTTACGATTGCGTTTGTGTACTTTTTAAACGTGAAAAAAATCTTTACGCTCGTTGAAGAAGCCGAAGGCACAATGACCACCACACTACAAGAAGGCGTTACCGGCATTCGTGTGGTTAAAGCGTTTGGGAACGAGCGTCATGAAATTGCTAAATTCGACCGTGACAGTGAACGTTTTCGTAACGAGACTTATCGTTTAATTAAACTCATGGCGATGTTCTGGGGTGGCACTGACGCACTCATCTTTGCCCAGTACGCGATTACCGCATCCTTTGGGATTTATTTTGTGGTGCAAGGTCAACTCGGTGCAGGTCAATTTATCGCATTTTTAGCACTGTTAGGCCTCATCGTTTGGCCGATTCGACAGTTAGGCCGCATCATCGGTGATTTTGGGAAGACCGTCGTGGCGCTCAAACGGATCGATGAGATCATCGATCAACCCTCAGAACATGAAGGGGACAGTGATTTTGCACCGACCATTGAAGGCCGCATTCGTTTTGAAAACGTCAGTTTTCATTTTGAAGATGACCCTAATCATCTATTAAAGAACATCTCTTTTGAAGTTGAGGCTGGGGAAACTGTTGCGATCATTGGTCGAACAGGCAGTGGAAAATCGACCTTGATTAATTTGCTTATTCGCTTGTTAGAACATCAAGAGGGTCGTATCACCGTTGATGGACTCCCGATTGAAACTATTAATAAAAAAGCACTAAGATCACAAATTGGCCTCATTTTACAAGAACCCTTCTTATATTCCAAAACCGTGGCTGAAAACATCCGCATCATGCACCGAGATGCCAATCAAGAAAGCATTCATAGTGCTGCGCGGATGGCACGTTTACATGATGATATTGAAAATTTTGAAGAAGGCTACGAAACGCTTGTTGGTGAGCGTGGCGTCACCTTATCGGGCGGTCAAAAACAACGCTTAGCGATTGCGCGTATGTTATTAAAAGACAAACCGGTCCTTGTGTTTGATGATTCCTTAAGTGCTGTAGACACTGAAACAGACCGTCAAATACGTGAAGCTTTAGCGGACACTTGGCGTCATACCACGGTCTTCATCATCACTCACCGCATCACCACCGCGATGGAAGCCGATCGCATCATCGTGCTAGATCAAGGTGAGATTGTACAACAAGGAAAACACGAAACACTCATTGAAGAAGAAGGCCTTTATAAAACGCTCTGGTCGATTCAATCACAAGTCATGGATGAGACTCTGAAGGAGGTGAAGGCATGAACTATTTCGAAGAAGAAGAGTACACTGAGACGAAGTTTGATGCCTCGGTTTGGCGTCGCTTATTTGCGTACATGAAACCCCTGCGTAAAGAAGTCATCCTAGCCATTCTTGCGGCCATCACCTTGGCGATGGCCGATGTTGCGTACCCTTTACTGAACCGTTTTGGGATTGATACGATCATAGCAACCGGTGATTTAAGTTATTTGCCTTGGTTCATCGGCGGCTACATCCTCTTTATGGTGGTCATCTCAGGCATGGTGTATGCGTTTATTGTCTTTGCGGGGAAAATTGAAACTCATTTAGCGTATTTTATTCGTCAACATGCCTTCAAACGACTACAACAGTTGCCCTTTTCCTACTATGACCGAACACCGGTTGGTTGGATTATGGCGCGTATGACGTCTGACGCTCGTAACTTGAGCGATATTCTATCGTGGGGCCTCATTGACTTAACGTGGGGTGGTCTGATGATGATTGGTCTGACCATCGCCATGTTTGTGATAAACTTTAAACTTGCTTTAATCACCTTGACGGTACTTCCTGCCTTGGTCTTTTTGAGCATCTACTTTAGAACACGTATTTTAAAAGCGTTCCGTCAAATTCGAAAGCAAAATTCGAAGATTACAGGCGCCTTTAATGAAGGCATTGGTGGCGCAAAAACGACGAAAACACTCGTCTTAGAAGAGAATAATTTCGAAGATTTTGAACAATTAACACGAAAAATGCGCGATCATTCCATTCGTGCGGCGGTGTTTGCAGGCCTTTATTTTCCGTCGATTATTTTTGTCTCATCGATTGCGACCGCACTCATTTTTTACTTCGGTGGTATGGACGTTTCAAGCGGCGTGATTTCGATTGGTGTCTTGTATGTCTTTATTGTTTACGTCGCTCAATTTTTTGAACCTGTGATGCAACTGGCGAACATCTTAGCCCGTTTTCAACAAGCGCAAGCCAGCGGTGAACGCATTCTTTCACTTATCGATACCGTCCCTGACATTCAAGACCGACCAGAAGTAATTGAGCAGTA
>SKGG01000051.1 GCA_007117565.1 Candidatus Izemoplasma sp.
ATCTTCAATCTGATCTAAAAGCGGTTGAAGATCTTGTGTGGCCTGTTGCGCTTTAAAATCAGCCAGCGCTTTATCGTAGACTTTCAAGGCTTGTTGGGCATCATGAACACACGCACGTAGGTTGATGACGTCTTGATACGACCCTTTAAGTGTCGGGAGTGTAGGAAACTCAAGGGGGTTTTTAAACCCAAGACGTAACGCTTCTTCTTGACGTTGATTGGCTTTATTTCTTAAAAGCTCGTACGAATCATATTGACCTTTCAAAAAGTCTTTCATGCGGCCAATACGATCCCCCGCCAAACCAGTGATGCGGTAGATGCCTGAACCTTTTGATTCGACAGAAACAATCGCATAGCGTTCAATCTCTTGCGTTTGTTTCACGTGGGTGCCCCCGCATAAGTCTTTAGTGACGCCCATGTCCACAAGCCGCACCGTGCTGGTGTATTTTTCACCGAATTCCGCAATCGCCCCAAGCGCTTTGGCTTCTTCGAGCGTCGTTTCATAAATTAAGACTGGGTAATTGGCTTGAATTTTATCGTTGGTGGTTTTTTCAATCGCTAAAATGGTGTCATCGTCGAGCAGTTCTAAATGGTTATAGTCAAAACGCATCGATTCAGGCCCCACTTGAGAGCCTTGTTGTGACACATGAGCGCCTAAATCCTCACGCAACGTATGAAACAACAGATGCGTCACAGAGTGATGTTTGAGTGTCGAATCCCGTAACGTTTGATCGACTTGAAGCGTGATCTTGTCCCCTAGGGCTAAATCATGATCGCCCAACACGTGCATCGTTTGACCGTTAGGGAGTTTAATCACATCGTCGACTTGATACACTTTATCGTTGTGTATGAGGACGCCTTGATCCGAAACTTGACCGCCACTTTCCGCATAAAACGGTGTTTCTTTTGTCACAACGCCTTGTTCATGCACAAAGATGATATCACTTTCACAGCTTAGTTGATCGTAACCGACAAAACGGCTGGACGTTTTAAACGCCAACAACGTTTCGTCTTGTTCGTGCATCGAGTGGGTGGTTTTACGGGCACTGCGCGCACGTTCTTTTTGTTCTTGCATCGCGACTTCGAAACCTGCTTTATCGACACTGACACCATAGGCTTGTGCGTATTCTTCTGTCAGTTCTACAGGAAAGCCATACGTATCATAGAGCATGAACGCCTCAGCCCCTGGTAGGGTGTTAGGGTGTTTTTCAATCAGCGAACTCACCATTTTTTCGCCTTGTGCTAAGGTTTCTAAAAACTTAAGTTCTTCTTTTTCAATGATCTGCTCAGTGAAGGCTTGTTGGTCACGCAGGTATGGATACGTTTTTTCCATCATCGTGACCACTGTTTCCACCAACGTCTTTAAGAAAGGTTTGTCAATGCCTAAGCTGCGGCCATGTTTAATGGCGCGGCGTAATAACCGTCTTAACACATACCCGCGGCCTTCGCTGGATAGGGTTGCCCCATCACTCACCGCAAAGACGACACTGCGCAGGTGATCCGAAATGATTTTGAACGACGCTTGGCCTTCGTAAGGGACCTTTGAGAGGGTCTCAAGTGCTTCAATTAACGGATAAAACAAATCCGTTTCAAAGTTGGTTTCAGTGTTTTGTAAAATACAGGCCATGCGCTCTAAGCCCATGCCGGTATCGATGTTTTTACTAGGCAGTTCGGGATAATCTTCACGATTTAAGCCTGCTTTGGCGTTGAATTGACTGAAGACGATGTTCCATATCTCAATGTAACGATCATTTTCGATGTCATCACGGATGAGGGTCGTATCGCCTTCACCAAACGCCGCTCCGCGGTCATAGAAAATCTCCGTACAAGGACCACAAGGCCCTTCACCAATTTCCCAAAAGTTATTGTAAGATTCAATGATTCTTGAATCCTTAATGCCTAGGGCTTTCCACGCGGCTTTCGTTTCTTCATCGGTCGGGTACACCGTGTAATAAAGTTTATTCGGATCAAAGCCATAATACTTTGCATCGGTTAATAATTCATACGCCCAGGGTATGACCTCATTACGAAAATAGTCGCCAATTGAAAAGTTGCCGAGCATCTCGAAAAAGGTATGGTGACGGGCGGTTTGACCGACGTTTTCAATGTCGTTGGTCCGAATGCATTTTTGGGCATTGACCAGTCTTGGATGGGGGGGCACTTTTGAGCCATCAAAATAGCCCTTGAGTGGCGCCACACCCGCATTGATCCATAACAACGTCGGGTCGTTAATGGGCACCAACGATGCACTTTCTTCAATCTTGTGGCCTTTGTCTTTAAAAAACGTCAGCCATGTTTGTTTAATCTCATGTCCTCGCATTATGATTCCTCCTTGGTGGGAGCGTAAAAAAATCGCCCTTAAACAACTGTTAAGGACGATCGAAACCGCGGTACCACCTTGATTCTACTATGTAGCGCTTAAATGACGGTAACGACGTCTGACGGATGGGGTTAACCATCTCTTCAAAGGAGCGGATTTAGAGGTTTCATGTTTGTTTACACCGACCACAAACTCTCTATAATGAAGCCATCGAATCCATCTTTTTCAACGATTTAATTCATTATAAGCAATTCTTTCAAAGAATGCAAGAAAGACTACTCCACTGTATGTGCGCTAAAGACACTGTTAAACTGTCTTGCGGCGCGGATGAAAGTCGTGCATTTGGAAAGTTGTTTGAGGGTTGGGGCGCCCACATACGTGCAGGTGGAGCGTACGCCACCGAGGATGTCTTTGACCGTTGCGTGTAAATCCTCGCGAAAAGGAATCTCGACCGTGCGTCCTTCACTCGATCGGTAGTCGGCGACTTCACCAAAACGGCGTTTCATCGCTGTGTTCGAAGACATGCCATAAAAGAGCACCACGTGTTCTTCTTCAAGAATCGGTTTTTGGGTGCTCGGGTCAAGGTACGTGGTTTGTTTTAAACGCGTGATTTTATCCCCGCCACCTTCTTTATGACCCGCAAGCATCCCACCAAGCATGACAAAATCAGCGCCGGCACCAAAGGCTTTCGCCACATCGCCAGGACACGTACAACCACCATCAGAAATGATGTGTGCGCCAAGGCCATGGGCCGCATCGGCACATTCAATGATCGCTGAGAGTTGTGGGTAACCCACACCCGTTTGAATACGCGTGGTGCACACACTGCCTGGTCCAATACCAACTTTAACAATGTCGGCGCCTCTTAAAATGAGTTCTTGCGTCATATCCGCGGTCACCACGTTGCCCGCAATAATGGTGTGTTTAGGATAAAGTGCACGTACTTGCGCGACAAAATCACCAAACGCTTCGCTGTAACCATTGGCGACGTCAATACAGATGTATTGAACCTGAGGTTGCGCCGCTAAGATGCGGTTAAGATTCTCTAAATCGGCTTGTGACGTGCCTGTTGAGACGGCTAAATGTTGTGGGTTAAACGGTTGTGCTGCAAAATCTTCTGCCTCGTAGCGTTTGACTAAGCAGGTAAACAGTTCATGGTCAGCTAAGACGTTGGCGACCTCAAAGGTCCCCACGCCATCCATGTTAGCGGCCATGATGGGAATGCCGGTGTAGGTTTGAAGACTGTGTTTAAAGGTAAACGTCCGTCTTAAGTCAACCTCTTTTCGTGAGGTGAGGGTCGACCGTTTGGGACGAAATAAAACATCGGAAAAATCAAGCTTAAGATCACTTTCTAAACGCATACGTTACTCCTCCTTCATAAAATCATAGGGACTGATAGATTCGGTTGGTTCGCCTAAAGTATCAAAGGGAATGCTAGGGTCATCAATACGATGAGTGTCGATGGGGGGAAGACTTTCGGCCCATAAGGTAGGGACTTCAGTGGTGCATTTCATGGTTAGTTTGGTTTGTCTTGGGGGGTCGTCAAAACGCAACGTTTGAGCAATGAGCGAAAGATCCCCACAGATAATTAAATGATCGGTCGCACGTGTGATAGCGGTGTAGATGAGTTTACGTTTAAGCATTACCCAGTAGGCTTTAAATAGTGGCATGATGACCACTTTAAAGCCACTGCCTTGGGCTTTATGAACACTGATGGCGTAGGCTAAACGCAATTGATCTAAATCGTCTTTTTCATAGTCGACAAAGATGCCTTGAAACGACACCGTGAGCGTTTGTTTGGTCTCATCTAACGCAACGACCAACCCTTGATCGCCGTTCATCACACCGTCGTCTGGACGATTGACGAGTTGTAGCACTTTATCGCCTAAAACAAACGTTTCATCAAAATGTTTAAGCGACTTTGAGGGATTCGGATGAAGATAATGTTGAATCGAAGCGTTAAAGGCATCAATGCCTAAAGGCCCTTTATATAACGGCACTAAGACTTGAATGTCTTGTTCGATGTCAAGGCCTTCATCAAGCCAATACTTTAAGATATTCAAGGTTCGTTCATGGACCTCATCGGGGCTTAATGGAATAAAGAATAAGCTTGGCTGAATCGTTTTTAGTGTGGGGCGTTCGCCTTCACGGATGGCTCTTGCGAAAGGAATGATCGGTGAATGTAAGGCTTGACGATGAATCGTGGAAAGCGTCACCACAGGCACATTGGCGGCCATTAAATCAAAGAGCACTTGACCTGGACCCACGCTTGGAAGCTGGCCATCGTCGCCGACAAACACCACGTGGGCATCGTCTGGTAAGGCGTCTAATAAAGCGGCGGCTAAGAGCACATCAATCATGCTGGCTTCATCGATAATAAAGAGCTTACCTGGTGCGGGGTGATGACGATCGTAAGTGTATTGAAGGTCATGTTTATATCCCAAAAAGCGGTGAATCGTGGTTGCTTCGACGCCCGTAGCTTCGGCTAGACGTTTGGCAGCTTTGCCGGTGGGAGCCATGAGTTTGATGTGGGTGGTGAGTGCTTGGTCTTTGATGTCATGAAGATGTTTGTAGACTTCAATGAGACCTTGAACAAGCGTTGTTTTGCCGGTGCCTGGTCCACCGTTTAAAATGGTGATGCGTTGTTTTAAGAGTTGTTTTAACGCCATCGTTTGACTGGCCGTATAAATGACGTCTGTTTGAATCTTTTCAAAGGCTTCTAAAAACGCGTCTTCTTCTAACTCGAGGGTGTCACTGGCCAGGTGCTTGATGACCTTGGCGATGCGCTGTTCACTCTGATAATACACCGGCAAGGTCAACATTTCATCGTCTTTAATGACCTGACGGGTTTGTTCAAGATGTTTGAAGTGTTGCCACAAGGCTTCACGTGAGACAGAGACATCATCACTGGCTAAGCGTTCAAGCATCGTATCGAGTAAGGTGTCAATTTTGAGATGAGTATGACCATAACGGTGAGCTTCTTGACGCATTTCATGCATGATATAAGCACGTAAACGCCGGGGATCGTCAGACGCCATGTTAAACCGTTTCGCGATCACATCCGCGCGTTCAAAGCCAATGCCAGGAATGTCTTCAATCAGCTGATAAGGATTTTTCTTCACTCGGTCATACGCTTCGTGTTGGTACGTTTTTAAGATTGTATTAATGAGCTTTGGACTTAAGCCAACATCGTAAAAAGCGATGCGCTGTGCTTCGTCTTGATGATGGGCTTTAAGCGTTTCAATAAACTGCTCAGAATCTTTGAGCTTGAGTCCTTTAACGTCATGAATTTTTTCAGGGTCTTTCGTGAGTGTTTCAATCGTTTTATCTTTGAAAGTCTGTACAATTTTTTGAGCAGTGACTTTGCCTACACCTTTAAAAAGGTCACTGGATAAATATTCTACTAATCCTTCTTTTGAGTAAATCGCTTCTTTTTCATAGCGGGCAAAGGCGAATTGTGTGCCGAATTTAGGATGTTCAACGAGCGCGCCATAAAGCGATAACCGTTCCCCCTTTTGAGGGTTCAAAAGTGTCCCGACTGCGGTCAGTTGCGTTTGTTTGGTTAACCACAAAGATGGACTTGGTTGTGTCCCATCCAGGGTTAAACGAACGACCGAATAGCCGTTGTCTTCGTTATGGAAGGTGATGGTTTTGATGGTGCCTGTAACTTTTAACTCCATGGTAAAACCTCCCGTTCGCATTATAGCACACTCCGCAGGTTTATGACGCGACAATTGGTCACAAAATGAGCATAAAAAACACGCTTTGATCGTTTGATCAAAGCGTGTGGGTTAGCGCATCGCTTTTTCGATGTCTTTGACGTCTTTGATGATGGCTTTTGATAGGTTCTCATAGCCATCTTCAGTGACTAAAATGTCGTCTTCAATGCGGACACCAATGCCTTCAGCACTGACGTACAGTCCAGGCTCAATGGTGATGACCATGCCCGCTTCTAAAGGTTGATGATAAAGACCAACATCGTGCACATCGAGGCCTAAGAAATGGCCGATGCTGTGATAGTAGACGTGTAAAATGTCTTCTTCTTTTTCGATTAACTTTAAAGCCACGGCGTGTTTGGCTAAGGCGTCTTTCGCAAACGCGTTGAGTTCACTCCAAGTGACCCCAGGCTTGACCATTTCAACGGTCCGTTTGTTCACGTCTAAGACCGCTTCATAGATTGCTTTTTGACGGTCTGAGTACACACAACTGATGGGGTAGGTGCGAGAGATGTCGGCCGCATAGTTTTTGTTTAAAGCTCCTAAATCTAATAACAACATCCCATCTTTAGGTAAGGGTTGATTGTTATGATGATAATGAAGCACCGTCGCATTGGCGCCAGAAGCCGCAATGGTGTCAAACGCATTGCCAGAAGCACCCGCTAAAGTGATCGCATAATTAAACTCCGCTTCGATTTGATGTTCATTATCCCGTGTTTTTAAGGTGCTTAAGACGCGTGTGAGACCTTCATTCGTCATCGCGATGGCGTCTTTTAAAAGCGTCAGTTCTTCTTCAGATTTAAACATTCTTAGATAGGCTAAGTGTTCATTAAGATTTTTGTTTTTTAGCTCAGGGTAGTTTTCTTTTAAGTGACCAAAGGTGTGTAAGGCTTGAGGTTTTTGGTCTGCTTTCACGTGATACAAATCAAGATAAAGCGTTTGTGGCACCACACCAAAGGGTGACCGTGCATAGTTCATCATTTGATTAAAGGTCGCTTCAAAGTTTTCTAAATAACGCATCGATGAGACTTCGATGCCACTTTTTTCATGCGCTTCGTCTTTGGTGATGCGCGCCCCTTCCCATTTGATGATAAAATCCGTATTTTCTTCTAAAAATAAGTAGGTTTGGCTGTCTTTTTCGCCTTTAATAAGCATCAAGATAAGATTGGGTGCATCGATGCCTGTCAAATAATAAAAGTTTCGATTGACACTAAAGGTAAAGTATTGATCAAGCGATTTGTGAGGTGCTTGACCAGAATGTAACAGGGTGATGCTGTGGGGTTCGACACGATCTAGGTAGGCTTGCCGTGCGTTTATCGCATGTGTTTTCATATTTTCACCTCACAACCATTATAACAAAGATTGATGAAATTGAGCGTCCTTTCGTGCTATAATGTCTTTCGGAGGTGTGTCTTATGAAATTTTCAGAGTTTCCTTATGAACGGCCTTTATTAGAAGACTATCAAGGTCGCTTCGAAACGTTATTATCCGCCTTTATTGAGGCACCCAGTGCTCAAACACAATTAGAAGCAATGGACGAAATCAATGAACTTCGCAGTGAATTTTCAACGCTCAGTACTTTAGTCAGCATCCGTCACAGTTTGGATAC
>SKGG01000053.1 GCA_007117565.1 Candidatus Izemoplasma sp.
ATTTCAATCGTTTTGGCTAAGGCGGGTTTAAACGCGTCATAATCGTTGTTGGCTTTCGCTTCTTCCCATGTGCGTTGTGACAAGGCTAAGTGTTTTTGGTATGCCATATAGTCATCGCTTGGAATCTTTAAAATCTTTTGTAAGTCTTTATGTGCTTTCTTTACTTGTTTATAGTCGAGGTCACTGAGAGAATCCTTTTGTTCTAACAACGATTCAAGTAGCGCTAAATAGTCTTTGTCGGTCGCAAGTTTAAACGCTTCGCCACTGAGCATCGACTGCATTTCCGCACGGAAGGGAAACGCTTCTTTAGGGGCTTCTGTGTTCGAATCCCACCCAATGATTTGTAACGCATAACTATACGCATTCATCTTCTTTTGACGCGCATGAAATTGTTCAATTAATGACATCGTATCACTCCTTCAATCAAGTATACCAAATTTTGTCTTTGAGAGGGTAAAAAAGGGTGCCATGCACCCTTTTAAAACAGTCCTTTGGCTTGACCTTGTTCGTCGATGTCCATCTGCATCGCTGCCGGTTCTTTTGGAAGGCCTGGCATCGTCATCATCTCACCGGTTAAGGCGACAATGAACCCTGCACCAATCGATGGTCTGAGTTCGCGAATGGTGATGGTGAAGTCTTTGGGTCGCCCATATAGTTTGGGGTCATCCGAAAGCGACATTTGTGTTTTCGCCATACACACTTGTAAGGTGTCCCAACCTAAGCGTTTAAACTGTCTGAGTTGATTGAGGGCGGGTTTAGAAAAACTGACATCTTTCGCCCCATACACCGTTTTGGCGATCGTTTCAATTTTTTCTTCGAGCGATTGCTCAAATTGATAGAGTGGTTTAAAGGTTTGGGTGTTTTGATTAATCACTTCAATAATTTTTTTCGCAACCTCAACGCCGCCTTTTCCACCGTGCTCCCACACTTTAGATACCCCGTAAGGGTGGTGGTGTTTTTGTAAGTAAGCTTCGAGCGCTTCAACTTCCGCGGGCGTATCATGAATGAAATGGTTGATCGCTATGACATAAGGTAAGTGGAAGGCTTGTACGGTTTCAATGTGTTTTGCTAAATTATCTAAGCCTTTCTTTAAGGCGTCAACATTTTCTTCTTTAAGCTCTTCTTTTTTAAGGCCGCCATGCATTTTTAAAGCTCGAATGGTCGCGACAATGACGACCGCACTCGGGGTAAAGCCTGCTTGTTGGGTCTTAATGTTTAAAAATTTCTCAGCGCCTAAATCGGCACCGAAGCCAGCCTCGGTGATGACATACTTTGCCATTTTACGTGCCATGTTGGTCGCAATAATCGAATTACAACCATGTGCGATGTTCGCAAAAGGGCCGCCATGCACGAGTGCTGGCGTGTTTTCTAAGGTTTGTACTAAGTTCGGTTTAATCGCATCTTTTAAAATCAGCGTGAGGGCGCCTTCCGCTTTTAAATCACCGACCGTCACTGGTTTACGGTCGTAAGTATAGCCGATGACCATCCGTTTTAAACGCGTCTTTAAATCGCTTAAGTCTTTGGCTAAGCATAAGACCGCCATGACTTCGCTCGCCACGGTGATGTTAAAGCCGTCTTGTCTTGGCAACGAGTTTCCGATGCCACCCAGACCAATGACCACCTCGCGTAAGGCACGATCGTTCATGTCGAGTGCCCGCTTCCACGTGATTCGGCGCGGGGCAATGTTGAGTTGATTGCCTTGATGAATGTGGTTATCGAGTAAGGCGCTGACCGCATTATTCGCGGTGGTAATCGCATGGAGATCGCCGGTAAAGTGAAGGTTTAAATCTTCCATCGGCACCACTTGTGCGTAGCCTCCGCCTGCGGCCCCACCTTTAACCCCCATGACCGGTCCAAACGAGGGTTCTCTTAAGGCGATGATCGCATCTTCACCCAATTGATTAAAGGCTTGACCTAAGCCCACCGTGGTGGTGGATTTCCCTTCCCCAGCCGGGGTGGGGTTGATGGCGGTCACTAAAATGACTTTCCCATCGGGGCGGTCTTTAAGTTTTTCTTGCATCTTTAAGTCAATTTTGGCTTTGTATTTCCCATAAAGCTCAATGTCATCCTCACCTAAGCCCAGTCTTTGAGCGATGGCGCTGATGGGTTTCATCGTGGCGCTTTGTGCTATTTTTAAATCTACATTTTCCATGTGAACCTCCTTATTTGTCCACCGTTATTATGACATAGCCTATCAACAAATTCAAGACCATTTAGCAAACGCTTTCATTGTCTCTTTTAGTCGCTTTTTTATCCACCATCATGGGGAAAAAGCATCGTCTGTTGTATAATGAAAGTGATTAAGACAAAGGATGTGACTTTGTGCCTAACTTACACTTTCAAACGCAACACACCATGACCAGCGACATTGCCATCAACGCAGGCCTTTTTAAGGATGCATTATCACGCTTTAGTGCGGATGCGATATGGTTTTATGATTCTACCTTGCCAAGCGTTTATATAGATGCGTTGATTGATGCGATTGACCCTTCTAAACGATTCGGTTTACCCCCAAGAGAACCCAGTAAATCCTTACTGGTTTACGAAGAAATGATCACCTTTTTAGATCATCTAAAACCGGCCCGTTCAACCACGATTGTGGCGCTGGGGGGTGGCGCGCTTTGCGATGCGGTGGCGTTTTTAGCGAGCACTTATTTAAGAGGGCTCCCACTGATCTTAGTGCCCACCACCTTACTTGGTATGGTCGATGCGGCGATTGGCGGTAAAACGGCACTTAATACACAGTTTAAAAACCGTATCGGCACCTTTTACCCTGCGAAAAACATTCTCGTTGACCCAACCTTTTTAAACACTTTAAATGCCTCCCTCATGGGCGAAGGCATGAGTGAAATTATTAAAGTGGCGCTGCTTTTTGATGCAGACTTTGTCGAAGCGTTAGAACAAAATACATGGTCTATTGAAACCATCATTGAACGAGCGATCGCGTTAAAGATTGCCTGTGCGTCTATGGATGTGACCGATCAGGGTCAACGACAGCTGCTCAATTTCGGGCATACCCTCGGTCATGCTTTAGAGAGTGCGCATCACTATCATTACCCTCACGGTCAATGTGTGGGGGCTGGGATGGTGCTCATGACGCAAGACCAACCGTTCGGCCCACGGGTGAAAGCGCTGCTTGAACAATACGATGCCTTCATCCCTATTTCCTATGAAAAAGAGGCCTTAATACCGCTTATTTTGGGTGATAAAAAACGGCATGGGAAGTCCCTCACCTATGTGCGATTAAATGCGATTGGTGAGGGTACCTTAAACACCATTAATTTAAAAGACGTCGCACACATCATTCCGGAGGCTTATTTATGAGTACATTTGGGGAACAACTTAAAGTCAGTTTATGGGGCGAAAGTCATGGCCCTTCGGTCGGCATAACGATTCATCAAATGCCTGCGAATGTGTCGCTTGATCTTTACGCTATCCAAGCGGCACTTAAACAACGTAACCCAGAGTATCCCTGGCAAAAAGCACGCCATGAAGACGATGAGCTTCATGTCGCTAGTGGGTTGTTTGAAGGCAAAACCACGGGGGCGCCATTAACCTTATATGTGTTAAACCAAGCACACGACTCGAAAAGCTACGCCCCTAATGAGGTTCGTCCAGGGCATGCGGATTACCCTGCGTACATCAAAACACAAGGTGCGTTTGATTACCGTGGGGGTGGGCATTATTCAGGACGTTTAACCGCCCCGTTGATTATTTTAGGCGACATTGCGCGTCAATTACTTTCTCATAACCGCGTTCGTGTTTTCTCTCAAGTGAAACAAATTCATCATTTGAATACCACAGGGTTTGATCTAAACAACTTAAACGATGAGCTCTTTGAAAGCTTACAACAAAGCGATTTCCCCGTTCAAAACAAAGACCATGAACTCGCCTTTAAAGCCCACATTGAAGACATCTATCAAGAGGGTGATTCCGTCGGTGGGGAGATTGAAACCGCCATTGAACTTAGCGAGGTGGGGGTGGGTGAACCTTTCTTTGACAGCGTGGAAAGTTTGTTATCGCATTTAATGTTTGCGATTCCGGGGGTGAAAGGGATCCTCTTTGGTTCAGGCTTAGCGCTTGCTCAAACCAAAGGCAGTGAACAAACCGATACCCCGCTTTATAAAGACGGCTCGGTCACGTATGAAACCCATCATAATGGGGGCGTGATTGGAGGCTTAACTCAAGGGACGCCAATTCATTTTGAAACGGTCATTAAAGCGTCTGCTTCGATTAAGAAGCTGCTTCCTTCCATTAACCTTAGACAAAAAACTAACACCATCAGTAAACTCAAAGGCTCTTATGATCCTTGCATTGTACCAAGAGCGCTCTGGGTAGTTAATGCCTTGAGTTATTACGCCGTCTTAGAACTGTTGATGCGGAAGGAGGGATTTCACTGGCTGACTTGACAAGCATCCGCGAGCGTCTCAATCAGCTCGACGATCAATTGATGCGCTTGCTTGATGAACGTTTTTCTCTCATGGGTGAGGTTGCTAAAGCGAAAAAAGCACAAAATGTCCCCTTAACCGACCCTAAACGCGAGGCGCTAATTTTACAAAAGACAGAGCCTTATCCCCATGCGAATGAAATTCGCGAAGTCTATCAATCGATATTTAAAGAAGCGAAAAAGCTTCAGAAAGGACGGTCACTATGATTGGCTTGGTTGGTCGCCCAATTAAACACTCACATTCTCCGTTCATTCACAAACAACTGCACGAAGTGCCGTATCAACTCTTTGAAAACGTCCGTTTAACGGACGCCCTTAAACACCCTTCCCTGCAAGGGCTTAACGTCACCTACCCTTATAAACACGACGCCTTCACGGTGTGTGATTTATTGGATGAGACCGCCCAAAAAACCGGCGTCGTCAACACCATCGTCAAAGAAGGCGAGTATTTAAAAGGCTACAACACCGATGCGTTAGCGCTCGCCCAAATCTTACAAACACACGGCTTTAACCTTAGGGACCGCAACGTGGCCATATTAGGGAATGGCGCAACGATGAAAAGTGCGCGCTATGCGCTGGCTTTTCACGGGTTTAAACACGTGAAAGTGTATGCCCGTAACCCAGGATTAAAAGAGTATGCCCTTGATGAGCTCCCAAAGGACATTCATATCCTCATCAACACCACCCCGGTTGGAATGGTGAAACACGATGAACGTTTGCCTTTAAACTTAGCGCAGTTTCCCAAACTGCTTTGGGTCATTGATGTGGTGAATGCGCCGTTAAGAACACCTTTAATTTTAGAGGCTCAAGCACGTCAAATTAAAACCACGACAGGGCTTACGATGTTGGTCAGACAAGCCGTCTTAGGCGCCGAAAAAATGTTGGCGCGCTCTTTTGAACATATCAATCTTCAAGCGTTGTATCAAAAAACCTTACAACACACCGAAAACATCGTCCTTATTGGGATGCCTTACAGCGGGAAATCGACGTTGGCTAAAGCCGTGGCTAAAGCCTTAAATCGACCTTTGTATGATTTAGATGATTTATTGGTTGAACACTTTAAAATGCCCATCCCAAAAGTTTTTGAAACGCACGGCGAAGCGGCGTTTAGAGAAGCGGAAACGGCTTTAATTCGTGATTTAGCTTATCATCAAGGTGTGGTGATTGCGACCGGTGGAGGCGCCATTTTAAACCCTGAAAATGTGCCTTTACTCAAACGAAATGGGGTCTTGATGTGGCTACAAGCGCCGCCACCAACCTCCTATTTAACGTCAAGACCTTTGTCGTCAAACAAAGTCGCCTATGACGCCTTAAAAAAAGACCGTTGGCCACGCTACCAAGCGGTCGCCGATGTGATCATTTCACGTCAAGAAGACCCTAAAGAAACTCTCAAAGAATGGGAGCGTGCGACGCATGCGTATTATGATTCTAAACGGCCCTAATTTGAACTTGTTAGGGGTCCGTAACCCCGCCATTTATGGCCATCAAACCTACCAAAATTTAGTCGATTTTTTGCATCAAGAAGCGGCGCATTTAGAGCTTGAGTTAACGCTACGTCAAAGTCAGTATGAAGGGGACTTGATTGAGTCCTTACATGAAGCGCACGCGCGAGATTATGACGCGATCCTTTTAAACGCTGGGGCCTTCACTCATTATTCTTATGCCCTTTATGACGCGATCGACGCCATCGACGTCCCGGTGATTGAAGTTCACTTGAGCGATCTTTCTAAACGCGAAGAGTCGTGGCGCCAAAAAAGTGTCTTGACGCCCGTCTGCATGGCACGCTTTATGGGCGATGGCTTTGGTTCTTATAAAGCCGCGCTCGCGTATTGCAAGAAAACCTTCAGCCCCGCAAAAAAAGGCTGATATTTTGACAGAAATTTTTGTTTAAAACATGCTATAATGACACTATATCATTGAAAGGGGGGACCTTATGACGAAAGAAACCTTACTGAAGTACGCTGAACCTTTGACCATTGTCTTGAGCGTCCTCGCTTTAATTGGTGTCTTATTTACCATTCAAAACGCTGAAGGGGCCTTCTTTGTGTTTGCCCAGGCGATGTTTTTTATCACCTTCTTTATCTTCCCAGCCATCGTCGTCTTTTTTGGTCGCTTACTCATTCTTAGAGCAACCCCTGAAAAGATGCCTCCGCTCTTATTTCCTTTACTTTTTTTATACACCTTCATTCCCACCATCAGTGTGATACTGCCTTACATTGCTTCTGGTTTTCGTTTTGATGGGGCCTTGGAGCTCGTCTTTGTCATTTTTGAAACGGCGATGTTTCTAGGTGGTTTTGGCTTCTTTGTGTACTTTTTTCAAAAATACTTAGCCAGTAAACTCAGTGAACGTGATATAACCTTATTCTTACATTATTTTGTCGGTGGCCTCGTTTACTTTTACTTCATTCGCTTAACGTTACTCACCAGTATTTTGATTCAAAGTGCGTTTGATTTCATCACTTAAACTCAGACCTTGTCTGAGTTTTTTTATTGTCCTCAACAAAAAAGAGGCCCTATTCGATGGCCACTTTTTTTGATGTTACATACTGAGCTTATCGGCAATCACTTTAGCCGCTTTCTTTGGCGAAAGACGCGTGTAAAAATCTAAGAATTTGGCGTCTTTTCCAGCGAGTACGCGGTACTTCTTCTTGCGAGTGCCTTCGACTATGATTTCAGCCGCTTGAGCTGCTGTTAAAAGTTTGATTTTAGTATTTGCACCAGTATCACCCGAGCGCGAAAAGGTTGCGCCTGAATTTTTCATGATGTTGGTCTCTACCCCGCCTGGAAAGACAATCGTGACGCCAACGTTAGTATCTTTAAGTTCTGAATGAAGACCTTCAGTCATCAACTTAACGGCCGCTTTAGAGGCGCCATAGATGGATTGTCCTGGCACAGGCACAAAGCCCCCCATACTTGAAATGTTGGTGATGTGCGCTTCCGGTCGTTTTAAAAGTTCTGGTAAAAAGGTTTTAACCATAAAGAGTGTTCCATAGAAGTTGACATCCATCACTTGTTTGACTTTCTCATAACTTAATTCACTCACAGGAATAAACGGTTGAATGATGCCCGCGACATTGATCAACCCATCGACGGTTCCGTGTGCTTTCATCACCGCTTCTAAAAGTCCTTCAA
>SKGG01000054.1 GCA_007117565.1 Candidatus Izemoplasma sp.
ATTGGGTCACATACGGTAAAAGCGCTTTATGATCACGGCCATACGGCAGTGATTGTGGATGATTGCTCCAACGCCAAAGAAGCGGTGCATGGTCATTTAGAAACCTTGGTGAAGGCATCAATTCCTTTTTACCTTCAAGATGTAAAAGATGAAACTGCGATGAACACCATTTTTGAAGCGCATGCGTTTGATGGCGTCTTACATTTTGCAGGCTATAAAGCCGTTGGAGAATCGGTTGAAAAGCCTCTAAAATACTACCGAAATAACTTAAACACGACGATGACACTCATGGACTTATGTCTAGAACATCAGGTCGATAAAGTCATTTTTTCATCGTCAGCGACGGTGTATGGTGAACAAGAAAGCCCCTTACATGAAGGCTTAGAGCTTAAAGTCACCACCAATCCTTATGGTGAAACCAAAGCGATGTCTGAACGCATCTTAAAAGATATTCAAAAAGCCCACCCCAAACTGGGTGTGACTTTATTACGCTATTTCAATCCAGTGGGCGCCGATGAAAGTGGGTTGATTGGTGAAGACCCTCACGGGATTCCCAATAATCTCATGCCCTTCATTACCAAAGTCGCCGCAGGGAGCCTAGATAAGCTTCAAATTTTTGGTCATGACTACCCCACCATTGATGGCACTGGTGTGCGTGATTACATTCATGTGAGTGATTTAGCGCGAGGCCATGTCTTAGCGATCGAACAACTCACCTCAGGCACACATATCTATAACTTAGGGACGGGTCAAGGGACTTCCGTCTTACAGATGGTGACAGCCTTTGAAACAGTGAATCAAGTGCGCGTACCTTACACCTTTGCGCCACGTCGCGCGGGCGATGTGGCGGTGACGTACGCGGCCGTTGATAAAGCTAAAGAAGCGTTAAATTTTGAGACTGAAAAAACCATCGATGATATGGTCCGCGATAGTTGGCGGTTTACCTTAAATCAAAAAAATAGTCTTTAAGCCGATAAGCTTAAAGACTATTTTTATTAGCGTAGGGTTTTGAGCGCGGTGGCCCAATCGGTGACTTCTTGAGTGAGTGCGTTTAAGTTGTTGTCATGAATGCCTTCTTGAGGTTTAAATGTTGAAAACTTTTCGAAATCATGGAACAACGATAATAAGACATGACTACGCACATCCGCAATCTTAATTTCGCCGAGTATAGCTCTTAGATGTTCAGCTGCACGTGCGCCGCCTGCAGATCCATAACTGACGATGCCAGCCGCTTTGTTATGACATTCTTCGCGCAAATAATCAATCGCGTTTTTTAAACTAGCTGGGATTGAATGATTGTATTCAGCTGTGACAAAGATAAACCCATCTTGCGCTGCAATATCCGCTTTAAATCGCTCTAAGTGAGTCGGTTTAGCTTCGCCTAATAGTGGGAGTCGATAGTCTTTTAAATCAATGATGGTAAGGGTCGCATCGGTGCGTTTTGTGAGTTCACTTTTGACCCACTGTGCGACGGATAAACCAACACGTCCTTCACGGGTGGATGATATAATGATGCCTAAATTTAATGGTGTGCTCATAGTATGACCTCCTTAAGTTGTGTACATTTACAGTGTAACAAATAATTTGAATTCGAAGTAAAATATGCACTTACTTTTTGTAACTATATTTATGCGTGTGCTTTTGGTTGGATTTTGATATAATGATGAACGATAAGGAGTGACACACTATGAAACCCTATGTGATGCTTGTGGCCGGGGGTTCGGCTTCCGGGAAATCCACCGTCGTCGATGAAGTCTTAAAACGTGCTGGCTTAGAAGATGTCATCATCATTAAACAAGATGATTATTATCATGACCAAAAAGACATCCCCCTTGATAAGAGACGTCTCATGAATTACGATCATCCATCCTCATTAGATAACACGTTATTGAAAGCTCATTTAGAAACATTGTTACAGTTTCAACCCATTGAAAAACCCACCTATGACTTTGTCAATCACACAAGGTCTTCAACGACCCAAAAAATCGAACCTAAAAACATCATCATTGTTGAGGGTATTTTAGTGTTACACGATGAAGCCATTCGCAGCTTATCAGATTTAAACATTTACGTTGAACTCGACGATGACACCCGCTTTATCCGCCGGATGTTAAGAGACATTAACGAACGAGGACGTACGTTAGAAAACATCATCGAACAATACCAGTCGACGGTTAAACCTATGTATCATGCTTTTATTAGGCCAACGAAACGCTATGCAGATATTTTAATACCTAACGATTCTAAACATGATATCGCGGTGGATTTAATTGTCGCAAAAATCGATCAGTTCCGCCGAGCCTTGTCCAAAGAAGGCAGCTAAAACAATCCATTCAAACCACAAAAAAACACCTTAATTAGTCAAGTGTTTAAAATGATTCGTTTTCACTTGAATCTTTAAAGCGCATAGGGTAAAATTAATATTCGAGTGGGGCCATAGCTCAGCTGGGAGAGCGCTAGCATGGCATGCTAGAGGTCACGGGTTCGAGCCCCGTTGGCTCCACCATATCATTCAAACGCCGTAAGGTGTTTTTTTATGCGATAAAAAAGCCAATCCTTCGGACCGGCTTAAACTTATTAGATTTTGTGTGATGTATGAGACGGTTTAGCGGTAGCGTTTTTTAAGTTCCATTTTAGCAATCGGCCATACGCTGATGGCCACACCTAAGTAAATCACACCCGCGACGATCGCGGTAATCTGGCGAGCTAAACCATCGTCCGTAAATAAACCGACCAACATCACGACGACACCGTGGCCTAAAAATACTGACTGAAACGCGTAGATTAAAAAACTTAACGTTGCGATGGTGGCTTTTAAACCGATGATCGAACGAGGGTTTATTGAACGTGTTTGCATAAACCCAAGCAAAAAAGCAGCAAGTGTGGTTAACACGTACCAGCTACTAACAACGTTAAAGGATGGCTGAATGCTCAAACCGCCAATGAGGATCATTGCTGACATGACGTAAGGCACGTTACTTTTTTGCATACAAACAACTCCGTTTATTTTCTATTTTCTATTGTCGCATAAAAAAAGTCGCTTGACAATTGAAGGATAGGCCTTATTTTAAGCGCTTTAGTGACCATCTGTGCTATAATTCTTCTAAGAGGTGACGAAGATGATCTATGACTCCATTTTAACGCTCCAAGATAAGTACCGAAAAAAAGAACTCACAAGCACTCAGCTTGTAACATCTTTACTTGCGCGCATTGAACAACATGACCCTAGTGTTAATGCGGTGACGCTGATTGCGCCAGATGCCAAGGCACAAGCCAAAGCCTTAGATAACGAACGTGAAGCGCAGGGACCAAGGGGACCACTCCATGGGATTCCTATCTTGTTAAAAGACAACATTAACACTAAAGACATGCCGACAACCGCGGGCAGTTTAGCGCTGAAAGATCTCATCCCACCGTATGAAGCAACGTTAGTACAAAATCTTAAAAAAGCTGGGGCCATCATCTTAGGCAAAGTAAATTTATCAGAGTTTGCTTACTTTATGAGTATGAAAAAAATGCCTTCAGGTTTCTCTTCACTCAAAGGGCAAGTCAAAAGTCCCTATCATGACAAGATTGATCCCTTAGGCTCATCAACGGGCTCGGCTGTCTCGGTGGCGATGGGGTATGCGCCTATGGCTATCGGTACGGAAACCAATGGCTCAATCATTGCCCCGAGTTATCAAAACGGTGTCGTTGGTATTAAACCCACCGTAGGGTTAGTCTCACGTCATGGCATTATCCCCATATCAGCCGTTCAAGATACCGCCGGTCCCATTGCTAGAACGGTCCGTGATGCGGCGTTAATCTTAGAATATATCAAAGGCCGTGATGCTTATGATCACGCAACACTCAATAACCCAAACACATCGCTCGATTATGCAACGTCTTATAAGAACCCTATTAAAAATCTTCGTGTTGGATTACTTAAACTTAAAGGGTATGACTACAAAGAAGAAGACCTCAAACTCATGCGTGAGCTCAAACAAATTTATAAACCACTTGGTGTGATCATTGAAGACGTTGTTTATGAGACGGTCGATTGTCCTAATGAAGCCAGTATGCTTTATGAGTTTAAGCACAGCTTAAACGCCTACTTAGAAAGTGTTGAAGGGCACACAGCCATGAAGTCACTCGAAGAGATTATCGCTTTTTATGAGGCGGATCCTAAAGGTCGCATGCCTTATGGGCACGACACTTTAACTGCAGCTCAGGCGACCTCTGGAGATTTACATAGCGAAGACTACCTACAAAAGCGCACCGCCGTGGTGGAAGCCGCTCAAACGTTTGAAGCACTCTATGAACAACATGATTTAGATGCGATGGTCTCTTTACATTGGTTGCCTTATGGACCTGTCTTAGGGCATCCCTCCGTCGTTGTTCCGGCTAAAAAACTGATTGATGACGCGCCTAAATCGTTTGTCTTTACCGCAACGCTTTGGCAAGAACCACGCCTCATTGGATTGGCGTATGCTTACGAACAAGCCACCCTAAGATTCACGCCACCTAAAGCTTACAACACGTCTAAATAAGGCGTGTTTTTTTGTTTTAAGACGATAGAGAGACGCATTTTGCGTTATAATGAAAAACGTGGAGGCTTGATGATGATGCAGATAAAAAGTCACCTTGCTGGGGTACTCTTTGCGACCATTTTTGGATTTACCTTTATGTTCTCTAAAGTGGCGCTTGATTATGTCGTACCGATGGGACTCATTGCCTATCGTTTTCTCGTCGCGTTTTTATTTTTTTAACTTCTAAGACGTTTAAAATGGGTGAACATTCGCTTTTCAAAAGCGTCCATTAAACCGATTTTTTGGGTGGTCCTTTTTCAACCAGTACTTTATTTCTTATTTGAGATCTATGGACTGAATCTTGTTACTTCCGCGGAAGCCGGCATGATGATTGCTCTCATCCCCGTGTTTGGCGCGCTCATGAGTGGTGTCGTGTTGAAAGAACCGGTAAGACCTGTGCAATGGATTTTTATTATTTTAAGTGTCAGTGGCATTTTATACATCCAAGTTCAGCGCCTTCAAAATGGTTTAGAGGGTGCGCTTTTAGGATTTATCTTGTTATTCTTGGCGGTATTGTCCGCCGCAGCCTTTAACTTAGCCTCAAGGGCGGCTTCTACGCGTGTACGCGCGGCTGAGCTCACCTATTTTATGATGATGGTGGGCGCCGTGACGTTTAACACCCTTTTTATTGGTCAGCTGATCATTGAAAATCGTCTTTCGGATTACGTCTTGAATCTAATGATCATCCAAAATGTTTTTCCGATTTTGTATTTAGGTGTGATGGCTTCTGTGGGTGGTTTTTTCCTTGTTAATTATGCTTTAAGAACACTAACAGCGCCTGTTGCCAGCATCTATGCAAACTTAGCGACAGTTGTATCCATTTTAGCGGGGGCGTTTATTCTCAACGAAACGTTGTATCGCTATCATGCGATAGGGAGCGTCATTATCTTAGTTGGGGTGTATGGCACGGTGCGAACGCAGCGTAAAGGCCGTCGTCTTATCACCCACAAAACACCCATAAAGGAGCCTTTATGAGACGGTTAAAACTAGGGATTGCAAGCGTGTTATTTTTGGGCTTTATGATCATCGTATTACCGCATGAAGCAAGGCAGCTTGAAGCGGTTGTGGGCAACACTGACTCACCGGATACATCGTTATTTTACAGTGCCACCTCGCTTAGAGCGATGGCTTCAGCGTATGGTGAAAGTGGTCGCGAGGCCTACATTATTTCAAGACTCCGTTTTGATATCGCTTGGCCACTCGTGTATGGATTTTTCTTCTATATGCTTTTAAGTCTATTCACTGGTGTGTCATGGGTGAGAGCACTGCCATGGCTTGCCGTAGGGTTTGATCTGTTAGAAAACACCTTTGTTTCGATCGTCTTTTGGGCTTACCCAAACGATGTCTTTCTAGCTCATTTAGCGGGTTTTATGACCTTGTTTAAATGGTTAAGCATAGGGCTTTCTATTGCCCTTATCGCGGGCTTAGCATTGTTTAGATACCAACAAAAAAGAGGAGGATTACGATGAACGTTTTACTGTATTTAGCCAATCAATGTGAGGATGTTGAAGCTTTGGCGACACGCGCACTCTTAGTTCGCTCTGGGCTAGAGGTTAAGACGCTTTGCGCCCCTAAAAACAAGCACATTAAAACCGCCTTCGGTTTAGAAGTCATCTGTGATTATCATCTCGATGAAGTCACCATTCAGGATTATGAGATGCTGGTGATTCCCGGAGGAAAATACGTTGCACAAACGATTGATACAGATATGGTTTTACCGGTCGTTATTGAACGGTTTGATAAGGCTCAAAAACCCATTGCCGCGATTTGTGCAGGCCCCCGTTTTTTGGGCCGTGCAGGTTTATTGAAAGAAGAACACTTCACCGCCTTCCCAGGCAATGAACAAGACATCGAGGGCGTATATCATAAAGATGAAAAAGTCATGACGGATGGCCGCTTCATCACCGCCCGCTCCGCTGGTGCGGTCTATGAGTTTGCGTTAGCCATCGTCACTTATTTACAGGGTGAAGCGCAAGCAGATTGGCTAAGAGAAAATATCCTTTTATGAATGGATATTCACCTACTGAAGCCAAAAAATAGTATAATATGCTCGTTTTTTTCATGTGAATGGTGTACAATTTATGAGAATCTAAAACGAAGCTAATTGGATTAGAAAGGTCGCTTATGAAAAGGACACTGACACATACCCGGATTCCTACCCATTGGGTCGGACCACTCTATTTTAAAGAGATGCATTATTTAAATAAACAAATTACCGATGTTTCGGTAAGCGCACCACTCGCGACGTATGAAACCACGTTGTTTCATTCGGTGGGTCGAGGAGCTAAAGTCACCCGTTTAGCAAAAACCCTCAAAACCACATTGTTAAGTGATGTGATGACTCGCTCGATTTTACTTGAGGCCTCTGATGCAGCAAGGGCACGAGCGGTGGTTGAAAAGATTGTCTCACGTATTGAACATTATCAAGAAACAGTGGTAAAAAAGCATTCTCGCTACGCGGTCTTAGAACGTATTGATCCGAAAATCGTCGGATCGTTAATCTATCTTCGCATGACCTTTAACACTGGCAACGCTTCAGGTCATAACATGAGTACGTTTGCGTCGGATTTGATTGCGACAAACATCCTAGAAGAGTTTAATGATTTAACGTATCTTTCTGTTTCAGGAAACTATTGTGTGGATAAAAAAGTGAGTGCTGTCAACAGCGTTTTAGGTCGTGGCAAATCGATGATTGCACAGATTACGCTATCACGGGATTTGTTAAAAGATGTGTTAAGAACGACCCCTGAAGCGATGATTGAGTTGAATCTAAAAAAGAACATGATTGGGTCGATTGCCTCAGGTGGTTTAATGAGTGCGAATGCCCATTATGCGAACATGTTACTCGCATTTTATTTGGCCACAGGCCAAGACGCTGCAAACATCGTTGAAGGCTCACAAGGCATTACGCAAGCCGAGCTTAAAGACGATCACTTAGTATTTTCTGTGACACTGCCTAACATCATTGTAGGGTCAGTGGG
>SKGG01000027.1 GCA_007117565.1 Candidatus Izemoplasma sp.
ATTCCCCATTTGGCATTTTTCGGCTTGGCATAGCAACAAATAAGCCTTCCTTGCCGTCGATGACCCGCAACTCATGGACCACAAAACAATCGTCTATGGTGATCGCCGCAATCGCTTTTAATCGGTTTTCACCATTAAACTTTTTGACTCTAACATCCGTAATGTTCATTTGTCAAACCCCCGTGCGAATGTGTGGCATTTTATATATGGGTAAGTATATCATAAAAAGGTTTGTAATTCAAAATGTTTTGTCTAGGGCAAGTCGCGTAACTAAGCGATTCAACGCCAGTTATCATGAATGAAGCGAGTCAAGGCGATAAAATCATCGACACTCATCGCTTCTGCGCGCACATCATAGGGGAGTTCACGAGACTCGAAAAACGGCTCGAAAACGACCTTTTCAAGTGGGTATTTTTGCGTTAAGTTGTTGGTTAAAGTCTTACGTCGTTGCGCAAAACTTTGCTTAATAACATCAAAAAACAAGGGTTCTTCATCGACGGTTAGCGCTCTTACTGGCTTGATACTTAACACCACCATCGCTGAATCGACCCCTGGTATGGGCTTAAAGACGGTCTTAGGTACTTTAAACGCGTAATGTGTGTGGGATCGGTATTGCACCGCCACACTTAAAGCGTTGTAATCTTTCGTTTTAACAGGGGCACACAGGCGCATCCCAACTTCGTGTTGAACCATCACAACGATGGTATGAACCAAATTAGATCTTTCTAACAATCTAAACAATATGGGGGTTGTGATGTAGTAAGGAAGGTTGGCGACTACGATGGCCCCCTCAAGGTTAGGATCAATGGTTTTTAAATCAGCGTCGATATCTCGCTTTAAAATATCATCTTTGATTAAAATTAGGCCCTGTGACTGATAATTTTCCTGAAGGTTTGGAATGAGGTCTTTATCGATTTCGTAAGCGACCACACGTCCTGCCTGTTTAAGAAGATGTTTGGTTAAAGCACCGGTTCCAGGGCCAATCTCGACAACAGTTTCGTGTCCTTTTAAGTTTGCGAGACGAACTATTTTTTCTTGCATCCCTTGGTCTACCAAAAAGTTTTGTCCAAAATACTTTTTTGCTTTAGGTTGCATGGAGCACCGCCTCTTCAATTTGATTTAGTGTGATGTTGTGTCGATTCAACGTTTGGTAAAAAGCCTTTGCATTTCCCATAGGAAGGTGATAGTGACGGGCGATTAACCATCTATTTCGCCTGGCGTCTCGAGGATAAACACAGTATAAACGATAGTCTTCCTTGTTTAACGTTTCACGTGAAACATTCGGGGTGTGTATGTGTTTGAAAGCCTCTATTAAAACATCGTCTGAGGCATGCTCAACTCCTATTTTTCCACGTTTTTCATCTGTACAATCTTCTTTTTGAAGGTGAATGTGCGCACATGGCCCAAGAAAATCTTCGAGTCGTTTTCGTATTCGGTAACCAGCACTGTCTGGATCTAAACATAAAACAAACCGTGCGCCTTTTTGTTTAAGTTGTTCGAGTTCTTCAAAGACGTTTGAGGGGATGTTAGAGCCTCCGGTAATCAACAGTCTTATTTGAGGGAATCGCTGCTTTAGACGCATCGCGTCATGTTGTCCTTCGACAATATAGATTGCTTGCATGTTAAATGACTTCCTTAAAATACTTTAATCGTTTTGGGTGCACATAAATGGGCATCGTTTTTGGCAGAACTCTGATTTCTTGGTTACCACTGTTTGCGGCCTCGCCATCCACGTTCCAAGCGCGGTGATGATTGGTTATCACTTTGACACGTTTGCCTTTAAGGTAGGTGACACCAGGGATCTTTTTGATTTTTAATAAAAACGCCAACAAGAAGAAGACATTGTTAAGCAATGGCACATAAGGGAAAGCAATCACATTCACTTCTTGATCATCAAGCTGGGGGCGTTTAACCATATCAAACCCTGCAACATAACGTGAATTCAAAATCAAGATAAGGGCATAAACCCCTAGCTTCTTTTGGTCATCCACATGAATTTCAGCTTTAATCATTGGTACGGTAAAAAAGGCTTTGACTCCTACAATAATGTACGCAGCGTACCCTAAATAGCGTTTTAATCTTCGGTTCGCTTTGTAGGAAATATCGACGTAGTTTCCTATGGCACTTACATAGGCAAAATAGCCTTGAGCGCTTTGCACCACATCCATCCTTCTTAGGTGATTAGCTTCAATAACCCCAAGAGCTTTACGGATGTTTTTCGAGATGCCCAGCGTGTGTGCTAAGTCACACGCTGTGCCGCTTGGTAAATACCCAATAGGCGGTGGATTTTTGGTTTTAGCGACCGCGTTCGTGATTTCATTCATCGTGCCATCACCACCACTAACCACGACTAAATCAACCCTGTTAAAGGCCGCTTCTTTATAGAGTTGTGTCGCATGTCTTGGGTACTCTGTCGGCGCAATGTTACACGTGAAACCTAAGGCTTCTAGTTTTGCGACCACCTCTGGAAGTGCTTTTTTGAAAGCCGCTTTCCCACTATGCGGATTGTAGATAATTAAACATCTTTTCACTTTCATCACCATCGCTTCATTATAGCATAAAAAAAGCGCTTGACGTTAGTTGTCAAGCGCTTGTGCTGCGGTAATAATGGCTAAATTATATACATCATCGCTGTTACATCCGCGAGAGAGGTCATTGACGGGTTTTTTAAGGCCTGCAAGCACTGGGCCGATGGCTTCAAACCCACCGAGACGCTGAACCATTTTATAGCCAATGTTTCCGCTGTTTAGATCAGGGAATACAAACACGTTTGCTTCGCCTGCGACTTTAGAACCCGGAAACTTCGCTTTTCCTACCGAAGGTACCACGGCAGCGTCAAACTGCATTTCTCCATCAACGGCTAAAGCTGGCTCTAACGCTTTCGCTTTGAGGGTCGCTTCACGGACTTTTTTAGCTTCGTCGGTGTTGGCTGAACCGTTGGTTGAAAAAGACAACATGGCTACTTTGGGGTCAATGCCAAACATACTTGCGGCTTTCGCTGACTCAATCGCAAAGGACGCCAAGTCATCTGCGGAAGGATTAGGATTAATGGCGCAATCTCCCATAATGTAGGCTTGATCATCTTTTAACATTAAGAAATAACCAAACGTTCTAAGGATCCCTGGTTTTGTCTTAATCAGCTGAAGGGCTGGTCTGACGGTTTCACCTGTTGAATGAATAGCCCCGCTCACGAGTCCGTCTGCTTCTCCTGTTAAGACAAGTAACGTCCCATAATAGTTTGGTTGCTTCATGCACTCTATGGCTTCGTGTCGCTCTAATTTGCCTTTACGAGCTTCTAAGAAAGCGTCAAGGAGAGCGTCATTACGAGGGTCATTCGAAAGATTAACGACCTCGACACCCTCATGGAACGCGGTGCCTTCTTTTGCGGCTAAAACAATTGGAATAAGAATGTCTTCTTCCGCTAAGCGATTGACCGCTTCAACAATTCTTGGGTCATTTCCTTCAGGAAATACCACTCTTTTTTTCTTTCCTACCACATGGTTTTTTAAAGTATTAAGTACCTCTAACATGTTATCCACCTTACTTTCACAATATTCATTATAGACATTTTTTTGTTTTTTGCAATGCACATGGGCCCCTTTTTGGTACAATAAGTCTAGGTGATAACATGTTGAAATACCCTTATGTCTTATTTGATTTAGATGGCACCCTGATTGATACAAACGAGATCATCATTGATAGCTATCATCATACACTAAAAAACTACGTGCCTAATGAAACATTTAGCGATCAACAAATCATTGATTTTATTGGTCCACCACTCGAAGTAATCTTTGAGCGGTATGTCTCAAAGTCAATCGCTAAAGAAATGATTGACTATTACCGTACCTATTACCGTGCGCATGAAGAATCTAAGCATCGGCTCTATCCTGGTGTTAAAGAAAACCTTGAGGAGTTAAAAAAGCTGGGTGTTAAAATGGCTATTGTAACGTCTAAGTATAAAGCAGGGGCTATGCCTAGTGTGCGTTATTATGGTTTAGAATCCTACTTTGATGCCTTTATCGGGTTAGATGATGTCACACACCCTAAACCTCACGCAGAGCCCGTCCTAAAAGCTTTGCGTTTGTTAGGCGCGGAGAAAGACGCCTCAGCGCTCATGATTGGCGATAACCAAGGAGACATTCTTGCGGGCTTTAACGCAGGCATTGAAGGCGTTGGTGTGGCTTGGGCCATCAAAGGGGAAACCCATTTAAGTGCGGTGAATCCAAGCTATCTTATTCACGACATGTCTGAACTCATCGACATCGTCCAAGGAGGTTAATGTATGTGTATCTTTTGTAAAATTGTCGAAGGTGAAATTTCTGCGTACAAAATTTATGAAGACGAAGAGGTTCTCGCGTTTTTAGACATCACACAAGGCACCAAAGGTCACACGTTACTCATTCCTAAGCACCATGTAAACAATCTTTATGAGATGAATGAGACACAAGCGGCGACTTTGTTCGCCAAAGTGCCTCTCATTGCGCGAGCGTTAAAAGAAGCCTTTAATCCCATCGGATTAAATTTAATTAACAACAACGATCAACCTTTACAAACCGTCTATCATGCCCATCTTCATTTGATTCCTCGCTATGAGAATGACGGCATGAAGCTGAGTACGCTCAACCACATGAATGAGTATACTGAAGACGACTATAAAGCTATTCAAAAGGCTATTCTTGAGCATGTCTAAGGTTGATTTTACCAACGTTCATCACTACATAAATCAAGCGGCCTATCAGTTTATTGATGTCCGAGAACCCTATGAACTCCAGTTAGATGGGTTCATCCAGGGGTTTGCGTGCGTCCCTTTTTACACGACGTTGATCCATAAAAACATTATCCAGTATGTCCGAGATCCAAAGAAAGAAGAAGCTGTCCTAGATAAAGCTGCGCTTTTAAAAGCGTTCGACCCCACCAAAGACATTTACTTGATGTGTAACACGGGCACCCGTTCAGGTTATCTTACGTTAGTCCTCCAAAACCACGGCTTTCGTGTCACCAATCTTGGGGGCATCCATGACTATCTTGCATTAAAAAAACAAATCTAAACGATTTGTTTTTTTTGATTTAAGCGTTGTCGATGAGGTGTTGTAGGACGGCTTTTACGACGCGCCCTGTGGCGCCTGCTTTCTCTTCATACGTAACGCCTGCGACATCCAGATGAATCCAAGGAATCTCAGGCTTGACAAAATGATTTAAGAACGCTGCGGCTACAGATGCGCCCGCAACTCGTGGCCCACTGTTTTTTAAATCCGCAACATGCGATTTAAGCCCTTCTTTATGTTCCTCTCCTTGAGGAAGCCACCATACTTTTTCTTCCGCTTTCTCAGCACTCTCTAAGAAGGTTTTAAGGTAGTCTTCATGGTTTGTAAAGGCGCCAATATGGCTTTTACCCAAGGCTGCAATGACGGCGCCCGTTAAGGTCGCCATATCAAGCATTTTGCGCGCGCCTTGTTCTTGAGCGTACCATAAAGCATCCGCTAACGTTAAACGTCCTTCTGCGTCGGTTGAGACAATTTCAATCGTGGTGCCATCGGCCGCTTTGACAATGTCATCGGGCACAATCGCGTGATCGCCAATACGGTTATCGGTCGCTAAAATCAAGCCATCCACGTTCACCGGCACTTCTAAATGCGCTAAGGCTTTCATCACACCCATCACATTGGCTGCGCCGCCCATGTCCATTTTCATCGTCGGCATGCTCGTACTTGGTTTTAACGAATACCCACCAGTATCGTACATCACGCCTTTACCAATGATGGTGGTGAGTGGTTTATCCCCGCCATGACGGTATTTAATGTGGATCAGTCTTGGGGGAATCAGGGATCCCTTATTGACGGCTAAGAAAGCCCCCATCGAAAGTTTTTCGATGGCAGCTTTATCTAAAATCTCAACCGTCGTATGAGGATATTTTGCATAAGACGACGCGAGCTCCGCCAGATCTAGTGCATTTAAGTGCGAATAGGGTGTGTTCACAAGTGTTTTTGTGACATTGATGGCTTCCGCGATAACTTGTGCTTCTTTAAGACTGGCTTCATCGTCTGTAAAAAGCGTGATGGGTGTCAGTGGTTTAAACGATTTGCCTTTCACCACGTCAAAACGATAATGCGCTAACGATAACGCTTCGTAAAACCGTCCTTTTTCTTCGTCAAAGGTGTCAATCGCAATGGCGATGGGTTGATCACTTTTGGCACATGAAGCGGCCACCGATTGACGCTTCTTTAAGGTTTCTAATGCGCTTTTTTTAGCCACATAAAGCCGTTTTAGTGTTGGGTGATGCATCGGCGTTAAAAGGGTAAGGTCATCTTCTACAAGGCTTTCAAAAGCCACCTCTAAATGTTGTTCTAACGCGTTCAGTAAGGGGTGATTTGATGGGTAACACACCACTAACCGTTCTGGTAGGGTCTTAAGGGTTAAGCTTTGGGTTTGAATGATCATCGTTTCGCTCCTTTTGTCGGTATCGTATCGGTATTCATGTAAGATCTTAAAACTTCAGGAATGATAATTGAACCATCTTCTTGTTGATAATTTTCAACCACCGCAATCCACGTACGTCCAACCGCCAATCCAGAACCATTTAAGGTGTGCACATATTCGGGTTTAGCGTCTTTATCGCGTTTGAATCGAATGTTGGCTCGGCGCGCTTGGAAATCTTCTGCGTTGGAGATGCTGCCAATTTCGCGGTAAGTGCCATAAGAAGGTAAATACACCTCAATGTCATAGGTCTTGCTCATCGCAAAGCCTAAATCACCACTGCACAGCTCAACCACACGATAAGGGATTTTAAGCGCCTTTAAAACGGCTTCTGACTGCGCCAACATCTGATCTAAGGTCCCATAAGAGTCCTCAGGCTTGGTAAACTGAATTAGCTCAACTTTATTAAACTGATGTTGTCTTAAAATACCCCGAGTGTCTCTACCGGCACTGCCAGCTTCCTGGCGAAAGGCCGTGGTAAAGGCTGTATAACGTATCGGTAAGTCTTCTAAAGGGATGGTTTCATCACGATGAAGGTTGATCGATGGGACTTCAGCGGTCGGATTAAGGTATAAATCACGGTCATCTTTAAGTCCAAACGCGTCTTCTTTAAACTTAGGAAACTGACCTGAGCCTAACATAGACGCCCCGTTGACAATGTATGGCAACAAGATTTCTTGATAACCTGCGTGGCTATGCAGGTCCATCATGAACTGGATGAGGGCGCGTTCTAAGCGAGCACCTAAGCCTTTATACACGACGAAACGTGACGCACTGATTTTGGTCGCTCTTTCAAAATCAAGTAAGTTGGCCTCTTTGGCTAAGTCCCAATGCGCTTTAGGTTCAAATGAAAACTTGGGCACCTCACCCTCATGCCGAATCACACGGTTACCGGCTTCATCAAGCCCCACAGGAATCTTTGGATGAGGAACGTTGGGCAACCGTAACCAAGCGTCTTGTAACGACG
>SKGG01000098.1 GCA_007117565.1 Candidatus Izemoplasma sp.
ACATCAACGCCCATGTTTTATACATCAAAGCCGATCAGTTTGTCGAAGATTATGTGCGACACGCAAACAAGAAAAAATACACCGAATTTTCTAAGAGTTACGAAGGCATCGACGTCTTGCTCGTCGACGACATTCAATTTTTAGAAAAAAAAGAAAAATCGCAAGAAGAATTTTTTAAACTCTTTGAACAACTCTACCACCAACAAAAACAAATCGTCATCACTTCAGACCGTAAAGCCAGTGATTTAAAAGACATCATGAGTCGCTTAACCAGCCGCTTTGCCTGGGGTGTGACTGTCGACATCAACCGTCCTGATTTAGAACACCGCATTAAAATCTTAGAGAAGAAACTTAACGCCGAAACTGCCGAAAAAGATCTTATTCCTAAAAAAGTCATCGAGTACATTGCGAGTGTCTTTGACAACAACATCCGTGAACTTGAAGGCGCCTTAAAAAGAGTCCTCTTCTATTGTACCGCGTTCAATTACGATTTCACGATCAAAAACGCCGAGTTGGCCTTAGAAAATCTCATTCGGCCGAAAGCCAACGCTCGGGATTATATGAAAGACCGTGTCCAAAATGTCCTTAGCGCTACCGCGGCTTACTTCCGTATCTCGGTCAGTGATTTAATCAGTAAAAAAAGAACCCGAAATTACCTTTACCCAAGGCAAGTGGCGATGTATTTGACCAAACATCTATACGATTTACCTTATAAGCGCATTGGCCAATACTTTTCCAACCGTGACCACTCCACCGTCATGCATTCAGTTGAAAAAATCGCTAACGAAATGAACTTAGACACCAACATCAAAGTTGATGTGGAAAAGCTCATCATAAAATGTGGAGAAAAAGAGTGAATTTTTTCTCTAAATAAAGCCATTTGTGATATAATTATGGAAGATAATTTACCTGTTTTCCCCATTTCCACACCCCACAACAATAATAACTACAAAAACAGAATAATAATGAGGTGACTGACATGCGTTTTGAAATCAGCAAAGACTCTTTACTCTACCATTTGATTATTGCTCAAAAAGCGCTCTCAACAAAAACGCCCAACCCTGCGCTCACAGGCATCAAAATCGATGCGTCCGAAAACACTATAGCGATCACGACCAGTAATGGTGACATCTCCATCCATGTGACGATGGATGATCCTTCGATTCAAGTAGATACCACAGGCTCAGTCTTAGTTCCTGGAAAATACTTAGTTGAAATCGTACGTAAACTTGAAAGTCCTACGGTCACCTTAAGTGTCGTTGACAATAATCTTTTACGGATTGAGGCGGATCGTTCAGACATCACCTTAAATCTTTTCGATTTAGATGATTATCCTGCGCTTCAGTTTAAAGAACAAGAAGATTTCATCAACATCAATGTTCGCACCTTCAAAACGATGGTTAGACAAACCGCCTTCGCAGCCTCAACGATTGAAAACCGTCCGATTTTAACCGGCGTTAACTTAAAACTTGAAGGCAACACCTTAAAAGGCGTCGCGACCGATTCTTATAGACTCAGTCAAAAAACGATTGAGCTTAAGCAAAATTACACGGCGATGAATGTCATTGTGCCATCGAAGTCACTCGAAGAATTATTACGTGTGCTTGAAAACAACCAAGCCGACATTGAACTTCACTTCAATCAAAACAGCGTCTTATTCAAGTATCAAAACATCTTGTTTAGATCGCGTCTGCTTGAAGGAAATTACCCTGAAACAGCGAAACTCATTCCTAAAGAATTTGGCACCACCATCGTCTTTAACAAAGAACAACTTCAAACCGCCATCGACCGTGCCAGCTTACTTTCTTACCGTGACGGGCAAAACGCCATCGTTAAACTGAACGTTCGCGAGGACGATGTGGTTGAAATTTCCTCTAATTCCCCCGAAATCGGCCGCGTGCTTGAAGAAGTTTACCCAACCGCTGAGGTGGTAGGGAAACCTCTAAAAATCGCCTTCAGCTCCAAATATTTGATTGAAGCACTAAAAGCCTTCAATTCTTCTGAAGTCACCGTCTCCTTTACTGGTGAAATCAGACCCTTTATCCTCACCGGTGAGTTTGATCCACAGATGCTTCAACTCATCTTACCAGTCAAAACCGATTAAGCCCTTAAAAGACCTCGAAAAAGAGGTCTTTTTTTATTGGTTTTTCGTTGTTTTAAACCCCTTTTTAGCGTATAATATATACAACGATTTAATATATATAAGAAAGAGGTTCCTCATGAAGACGGTCTCCATCACGACCCCTTACATCACGCTGGGCCAATTGTTAAAATACTTAAACCTTGCTTCCGGTGGAGGCGAGATTAAAGCGCGCTTAGAAACGGGCCAATTTTTGGTTGAAAACGACGTGGAAACACGACGAGGCAGAAAACTCTATCCAGGCATGCGTGTGACCCTAGACGATGGGACCACGCTTCAACTCACCGATGCTGCTGACCACGCTGACGCTTGAAAACGTGCGTCGATATGCGCGCTACACCTTTCATGCACAACCGGGCATTAACGTCATCACAGGCCCCAATGGTGTTGGTAAAACGACCCTTTTAGAGAGCCTTTTTATTTTAGCTTTAACGAAGTCTTATAAAACCAACAAAGATCAGCACATCATGAAGTACGATGCACCTTACTTTAAAATCTACGGGTCGTTTGATGCTTCCTCGCAAGCACATCGGTTTGACATTCACGTCCATGATAAAGGTAAAGACGTCCGTGTCAATCAAGTGCTCTATCCGCGGTTAAGCGATTATTTAGGGCGTTTACATGTGGTGCTCTTTGCGCCTGAAGATTTAGACATCATCAAAGGGTCCCCAAAAACCCGAAGACGGTTTTTAGATTTAGAACTCGCCCAAAGGGACCGCCGCTACATCAGCCACCTCAGTCACTACAAACGGCTCTTAAAAGAACGCAACGACTGGTTAAAACAAGGCGCACATCACGAACATAAAGACAGTGTCTTAGACGTCATTACCGAACAGCTCGCGCACTACGCGCAAAAAATCATGACCGTACGCGCCCGCTTTATTTCAGAGCTCAATGATTTAATGCAAGCACCCCATCGCGCCTTAGCGCCAACCGATGCGCCTGTGAGCTTTACCTATGCACCCTCATTACCACTGGAGGATCCCTTAGGGGCGTATCAGAAAAAACGGGTGCTCGATTGGCAATTTAAAACCACTCAACTCGGCATTCACCGCGATGAACTTCAGTTCACGACCGCCCTAGGCCCCTTAGCAGAGCATGGCAGTCAGGGCCAAGTTCGTACCGCCGTGCTTGCGTTAAAGTTAGCGCTGAGCCAGTGGTTTGAGCGCCATCAACAAGCCCCACCAATTCTTTTACTCGACGATGTTTTAAGTGAACTTGATCAAGCGCGTCAAAAAGCACTTTTAAAAGCACTTCATCATGACGCCCAAGTCTTTATCACGGCGACGCATTTAGAAGCTCTAGCGCTTGAAGATACCGTCTTAACCCATCATTCATTACACCACGAAGACAACCAAAGGAGTGACCAATCATGACGCAATACGATTCCAGTAACATTCAAATCCTCGAAGGCTTAGATGCGGTTAAAAAGCGTCCCGGGATGTACATTGGTTCGACCGGTCCACGAGGCTTACACCATTTAGTATGGGAAATTATCGACAACGGCGTCGATGAAGCGTTAGCCGGGTATGCGAGTGCGATTAAAGTCACACTCTTACCAGGGAACATTGTGCGCGTTGAAGACGACGGCCGCGGCATCCCTGTCGATACACACCCTAAAACAGGCTTACCAGCCGTTGAAACCATTTTAACGACGCTGCATGCGGGTGGGAAGTTTGACAATAACTCCTACAAGGTGTCTGGCGGGTTGCATGGCGTCGGAGCCAGTGTGGTAAACGCCTTAAGTGAGTGGTTTGAAGTGGATATTTACCGAGATGGGACGCATTATTATCAGCGCTACCATGATGGCATCACACAGTGTCCGGTTGAAGATCGCGGACCGACCACTAAAAAAGGGACAACCATCACCTTTTTACCATCCGTTAAAACGTTCACAGAAACGATTGATTTTGATTTTGAGACGTTGCGTTTACGCGTGCAACAAATGGCGTTTTTAAATAAAGGCATTGCGTTTGATCTCATCGACGAACGGACGCAACCTCATCATCATAAGCACTACCTCTATGAAGGTGGGATTCGGGAGTATGTGACGTTTTTAAACGCGAATAAAGAAGCGCTTCATCAAACCGTCATTTACGCTGAAGGTGAACAAGAAAACATCATTGTTGAGATTGCGATGCAATACAATCATGCGTTTGCACAAAACATTTTCCCTTTCACCAACAACATTCATAACCCTGAAGGGGGCACCCATGAGGAAGGGTGTAAAATGACGTTAACCCGCATTTTAAACACCTACGGGAAAAACCAAAACATCTTTAAAAAAGATGAATCGCTGCTCGGGGAAGATACCCGTGAAGGCTTAACCGCCATCATTTCTGTCAAACACCCAGACCCTCAATTTGAAGGTCAAACCAAAGGAAAACTAGGGTCCACGGAAGTTAGACGCATCGTGGCACAAATTTTAAGCGAAGGCTTAGAGCGTTACTTGATGGAGCATCCCCAGGATGCGAGAATCATCATCGAAAAAGCACTCTTGGCGTCAAGAGCGCGTTTAGCGGCTAAAAAAGCCCGTGAAGCTACGCGTCGTAAGTCCCCGCTGGATGGTTTAGGCTTTGCATCAAAACTGGCCGATTGTCGTGAGAAAGACCCCACAAAGAGCGAACTTTACATTGTGGAGGGAGACTCTGCGGGTGGTTCGGCCAAACAAGGACGAGATTCCGGCTTCCAAGCCATTTTACCGTTGCGCGGAAAAGTCTTAAACGTGGAAAAAGCCCGTTTAGATAAAATTCTTGGCAACAAAGAGATTCTCTCGCTCATTCAAGCGTTTGGCACCGGCATTGGCGATGAGTTTAACATTGAACATGCCCGCTATCATAAAGTGGTCATCATGACCGATGCGGACGTCGATGGGGCACATATTAGAACGTTGTTACTGACGTTTATGTTTAGACATTTAAGACCGCTGATTGAAAAGGGGTATGTCTACATTGCACAACCCCCACTTTATAAAATTCAACAAGGTAAAAAAGTCGTGTATGCTTTTACCGAAAAAGAGCTTGAAATCGCACTTAAAGACTTTGGAAGCAGACCCCAAATTCAGCGTTACAAAGGGCTAGGGGAAATGAATCCCGATCAGTTGTGGGAAACCACTATGGACCCCGCCAATCGGACGCTGCTTAAGGTGACACTCGAAGATGCGATGGACGCGGATCATGTCTTCAGTATGTTGATGGGCGACGATGTGGCGCCGCGTAAAGGATTCATTCAAGACAACGCGAACCGTGTCATTAATTTGGATGTGTAGGAGGCTAGACGATGGAAGAAAAAGACCTGATATTAGGCGATAAAATGCAAGACATTAACATTACCGATGAGATGAAAACCTCGTTTTTATCCTACGCGATGAGTGTCATTGTTTCACGGGCACTCCCCGATGTAAGAGACGGCTTAAAGCCGGTTCACCGTCGTATTTTATATGGCATGGAAGAATTAGGGGTCACCCCCTCCAGCGCTTATAAAAAATCCGCCCGTATTGTGGGCGACGTTATGGGTAAATATCACCCGCACGGCGACAGCGCTATCTATGATGCGATGGTGCGCTTAGCACAGACGTTTTCCAGTCGTTATCCCTTAGTCAACGGACACGGAAATTTTGGTTCCATTGACGGCGATGGGGCTGCAGCCATGCGTTACACCGAAGCGAAGATGGCTAAAATTGCGGTCGAGATGCTTGCGGATAT
Source organism: Candidatus Izemoplasma sp. (assembly GCA_007117565.1). Next base: position 5,845 of record SKGG01000098.1, read on the forward strand.
TAAAAAGAATACCATTGATTTTACGGATAACTACGACGGAAGCGAACAAGAACCTACCGTCTTACCCGCCAAGTTTCCAAACCTTTTAGTGAACGGCGCGACCGGGATTGCGGTCGGTATGGCCACCAACATCCCCCCGCATAACTTAACGGAAACGATCGATGCGATTTTAGCCACCTTAAAAGATCCTGAGATTGAACTTGATGAACTCATGCAACATCTTCCCGGACCTGATTTTCCTACAGGGGGCTTACTGATGGGTGTCACCGGCATTCGTCAAGCCTATGAAACGGGTAATGGGACGGTCAAGATTCGTGCCAAAGCCAGCATCACCGAAGGAAAATCTGGGAAAAATACGATCACCATCACAGAAATTCCTTATCAAGTGAACAAAACCCGTTTGATTGAGAAAATTGCGGAGCTCGCTAAGGAAAAAAGGATTGAAGGGATCACCGATTTGCGTGATGAATCGAACCGCAACGGCATCCGCATTGTGATTGAGCTAAGACGCGATGTCAACGCGGAAGTCACCCTCAATAACCTCTATAAGTTCACCCCATTACAAACCAGTTTTGGTATCAATATGTTAGCCCTTGTCAACAATCAACCGAAAGTCTTAGGGTTAAAAGAAGTCATCAGTCACTACATCACCCATCAAATTGAAGTCTTAGTCCGTAAAAGTCAGTTTGATTTAGACAAAGCGAAAGCCAGAGAACACATCCTTGAAGGCTTACTCAAGGCGCTCGCGTCCATTGATGAAGTGATTGAAGTGATCCGTAACGCCTATGACGATGCGGAAGCACAGTTAATGCAACAGTTTGACCTCACGGACGTCCAAGCCAAAGCCATCTTAGAGATGCGTTTACGTCGCTTAAGTGGGCTTGAAGTAGAAAAACTCTCGCTTGAGTTAACCGACGTTCAAACCACCATCGTAGATTTAGAAGAGACGCTCCGTGATGAAGCCAAACAACACCGTCTCATCGAAGAAGAACTCGAGCGCATTAAAGCAAGTTATGGCGACACGCGCCGCAGTGAAATCTCGTTTGCGGCTGACTTAGACATTGAAGATGAAGATTTAATTCCTCAAGAAGACGTCATCATTGCGATCACTCAAGGTGGTTATTGTAAACGGATGCAGCTCGATAGTGCCCGTACCCAAAACCGTGGCGGCCGCGGTGTCACAGGTTTTAAAACCCACGACGACGATGCGGTGGAACATTTAATTACCGTCTCAACGCATGATTTCTTATTATTCTTTACCAATTATGGGAAAGTCTATAAACTCAAAGGCTACAAAATTCCAGCCTTTTCGAGAACCTCTAAAGGCATCCCTTTAGTCAATGTGTTGCCGTTTGAAGAAGGTGAAA